>NZ_JACFYV010000016.1:0-69285 GCF_016759955.1 Burkholderia sp. KCJ3K979 | reverse complement strand
CCGCCGCTGCCGTGACGGCCGCAGCCGGCGGTGCGAAGCGCGTGCATGCGACGCTCGACGGTACGACCTCGGTCAAGGCGGCGCCGAAGGAAGCCGCGTCGCAGGACGACGCGAGCGTCGATACCGCGAAGCAGTCGCACGCCGATCATTCGGAGCTCGGCGCGTAACGTCGCAGGCGCCGTGCGGCTTCGCCCGGCACGACTGGGCATGAGAAAGGCACCCGATTCGGGTGCCTTTTCTTTTTTGCGGTGTGTGAAGCGCCCGGTGCGCCGGGCGCGGTGTCAGTGCTGCCCGAACAGCGTCCCGAGCCGGTCGACCGCCTCTTCGAGCCGCGAGTAGGCGGTCGCATAGGACAGGCGGATATAGTCCCGCGGCGCATGGACACCGAAGTCCATGCCCGGCACCAGCACCACGCCTGCGTCGTGCAGCATCGCCTGCGTGAGCGCGGCGCTGTCGCCGGCCGCCGGGTGCGCGACGCCGCCGCAATGCGCATACACATAGAACGCGCCGTCCGGCATCACCGGCACCGTGAAGCCGAGCCGCTCCAGCGCCGGCGCGATGAAATCGCGGCGGCGCTTGAATTCGAGCCGGCGTGTTTCGTAGATGTCGAGCGTCGCGGGTTCGAAGCAGGCGAGCGCCGCATGTTGCGCGAGTGCGGACGGGCAGATGAACAGGTTCTGCGAGAGCTTTTCGAACGTGCCGACGAGCGCGGGCGGCACGACGAGCCAGCCGAGCCGCCAGCCCGTCATGCTGAAATACTTCGAGAAGCTGTTCACGGTGATCACGTCGTCGCCGAACGACAGCGCCGACACCGGCGCGGCGTCGTAGCTGAGCCCCTGGTAGATCTCGTCGACGATCGTGAAGCCGCCGCGTGCGCGCACCGCTTCGATGATCCGCTTCAGTTCGTCCGGTTCGAGCGACGTGCCGGTCGGATTCGACGGCGACGCGAGCAGCACGCCGCGCGTGCGCTCGTTCCAGTGCGTGCGGACGTCGTTTTCGGTGAGCTGGAAGCGCGCGTCCGGGCCGCTCGGCACGAGCACCGGACGGCCTTCAGCCGCCGCGACGAAGTGCCGGTTGCACGGGTAGGACGGATCGGGCATTAGCACTTCGTCATCGCGGCCGACCAGCGCGAGGCATGCGAGCAGCAGCGCGGCCGATGCGCCGGCCGTCACGACGATCCGCTCGGGGGCGACCGTGAGGCCGTATGCGCGTGCATAGTGCGCGGCGATCGCCTCGCGCAGCGGCGCGATGCCGAGCGCGCTCGTGTACTGCGTGACGCCGCGGCGCAGCGCGGCCGCGGCGGCCTCGACAACCGGCTCCGGCGCGGTGAAATCCGGCTCGCCGATGCCCATGTGGATAACATCGCGCCCCAAGGACTCGAGCCGCTGTGCCTCCTTCATCAGTTCCATCACATGAAAGGGCTGGATCGCGTCGACGCGTGCGGCGAGCGTGACGAGCGAATCGGCGGTGGTATTCATCGGCGGGCAGGGCGGAGGGAGAAAAGAATGAAAAACGGGCGCTTGCGCGCCCGTGGACCAACCAGCGGCGTCAGCCGTTGCGACGCGCCTGCGTTTCGGCGGGGCGCAGCTTCGCGGCGAGCTTGTCGAGCACGCCGTTCACGTACTTGTAGCCGTCGGAGCCGCCGAACGTCTTCGCGAGTTCGACGGCTTCGTTGATGATCACGCGGTACGGCGTTTCGACATGGTGCGTGAGCTCGAACGTCGCGATCAGCAGCACCGCGCGTTCGACCGGCGACAGCTGATCGATCGGACGGTCGAGCGACGGCGCCAGCGCTTCGACGAGCGTCGCATGCTCGCGGATCACGCCGTGCAGGATCGCTTCGAGCAGTTCCTTGTCAGCCTTGTCGTAACCGAGCGCGCCGCGCAGTTGCGCGTCGATCTCGCCGGAGGGCGCGTTCGACAGCAGCCACTGGTACAGGCCCTGCGTCGCCAGCTCGCGCGATTGTCGGCGGGCGCTCTTCTTCATGCGCGCTCCTCTTCGTCGTCTTCGTCTTCGTCCTCGTCGTCGCCGAGTTGGTCGAGCGCCATCGTCAGGTTGGCCATCTCGACCGCGACGCGTGCGGCGTCACGACCCTTTTCGGTCATGCGCGCGACGGCCTGCTCGTCGTTTTCGGTCGTCAGGACTGCGTTGGCGATCGGCAGGTTGAAGTCGAGGCCGATGCGGGTGATGCCTGCGCCGCTCTCGTTCGACACGAGTTCGAAATGGTAGGTCTCGCCGCGGATCACCGCGCCGAGTGCGATCAGCGCGTCGAACTGGCCGCTTTCGGCGAGCTTCTGCAGTGCGAGCGGGATTTCCAGCGCGCCGGGCACCGACACGAGCAGCACGTCTTCACCGGTGACGCCGAGGCGTTCCAGTTCTTCGACGCACGCGTCGGCGAGGCCGTTGCACACGGGCTCGTTGAAGCGCGATTGCACGATGCCGATACGCAGGCCGTCGCCTTCGAGATTCGGTTGGTATTGTCCGATTTCCATGATCTGGTCCGTGGTGTGGATGAACGGTTATAGGGCGAAAGCGCCGTGGCGGGTTACGCGTGGGACGCCGGGCAGGACTTGGCTTCGCCGCCGGGCATCGGAATGAAGCCCGTGACTTCGAGGCCGTAGCCGGACATGCTGCCCAGCTTGCGCGGATTCGACAGCACCTGCATCTTGCCGACGCCGACATCGCGCAGGATCTGTGCGCCGATGCCGAACGTCTTGAAATCGACCGGCCGGCGCTTGAGCGCGGCAGCCCTTTCTTCCTCGTCGAACGCCTTGAAGACGTCGATCAGGTGTTCCTTCGTATCGCCGCAGTTGAGCAGCACGATCACGCCGAGGTCGCGTTCCGCGATGTCGCGCATCGCGGCGTCGAGCGTCCACGAGTGGGTCGAGATGCCGGTCTCGAGCAGATCGAGCACCGACAGCGGCTCGTGCACGCGCACCGGCGTATCGACATCGGGCGACGGAGCGCCGCGCACCAGCGCGATGTGCGGCGAGCCGCTCGGCTGGTCGCGGTACAGCACCGCGCGGAACGTGCCGTGCGCGGTCTGCATCGTGCGCTCGGCGATCCGCTCGATGATCGATTCGGTGCGGCTGCGGTACTGGATCAGATCGGCGATCGTGCCGATCTTCAGGTTGTGTTCCTTCGCGAATTCGATCAGGTCGGGCAGGCGCGCCATCGTCCCGTCGTCCTTGATGATCTCGCAGATCACCGCGGCCGGCGTGAGGCCCGCGAGCGCCGTGAAGTCGCAGCCGGCCTCGGTGTGGCCCGCGCGCACGAGTACGCCGCCCGGTTGCGCCATGATCGGGAACACGTGGCCCGGCTGCACGATGTGCTCGGGGCGCACGTCGTGCGCGACCGCCGTGGCGATCGTGTGCGCCCGGTCGGCGGCCGAGATGCCGGTCGTCACGCCTTCGGCCGCTTCGATGCTGACCGTGAACGCGGTGCCGTACTGCGTGCCGTTGCGGTAGGTCATCAGCGGCAGGTGAAGCTGCTTGCAGCGTTCCTGCGTCAACGTCAGACAAACCAGGCCGCGGCCGTACTTGGCCATGAAGTTGATCGCTTCCGGCGTGACGAATTCGGCGGCGATCACGAGGTCGCCCTCGTTTTCGCGGTCTTCTTCGTCGACCAGGATCACCATCCGGCCGGCTTTCAGCTCGGCGATGATGTCGAGCGTGGAGGCGAGCGTCATAAGGGGGCGAGAAAGAGGAAAGTGCGTATTTTACGCCAGCCGGACGGCGTTTCGGCTGGCGCGGGCCGCGCGGGGCCCGCGCGTGCTCCGGAAAGCGCTGCGGCCGGCCTGCGCGCGGGTGCGGACGGTTGCGGGCCGGACGTGGCCCGGCCGCGCGTCACGCGTGCTCGTTGCGCCCGCCGAGGTAGTCCAGCTTGCCGAGTTCGACGCCGCTGTGGCGCAGGATGTCGTACGCGGTCGTCACGTGGAAGAAGAAGTTGGGCAGCACGAAATTCAGCAGGTACGACTGGCCGGTGAACTCGATCGGGCCGACGCGCATCTTCAGCACGATCTGGCGCGTCTCGCTGCCGTCGATCTGCGCGGCGTCGAAGCTCTTCAGGTAGTCGATCGTCTTCTGGATGCGTGCGTGCAGTTCGTCGAAGGTCTGCTCGACGTCCGGGTAGCTCGGGATCTCGGCGCCGGCGAGCCGCGCGGCGCAGCCCTTGGCCGTATCGGTCGCGATGTACACCTGGCGGACGAGCGGCAGCATGTCCGGATAGAGGCGTGCGCCGATGAACACCGACGGATCGATCTGCTTTTCGGCCGCATGCGCCTGTGCCTTGCCGAGGATGTGCTGCAGGTTGGTGAGGCCGCGGATCAGGACGGGCAGCGAAGCCTGGTACATCGAGATGGACATGGGGACGACTCCAATGGGAAGAGTGGCGGCCGCTACGCGGCGCGTCGTACGTGGCGGCGTGGAAACCGCTGTCGACGCATCTTAGCGCGACGGCATGGCCCGTGCGCGTCGTTGGCCGTTCGGCCAGGTGTCGGCCGGCCGGACGGCCATCGAGCGAACGCGATCGCGATGCCGGCATTTCGGATGGCAGGAGACGGAGCGGCACGGCACGAAGTAGGGTACGAGCAATGCCCGGTGGCGCCCGCTCGGTTACCGCGTATGACCGCCGCGGCGGCTGGCGAGTGGGGCCGTGGCGACGCCCAAACAATGCCGAAACGAACCGCCAGCCGTCATTCCATATACAGGAAGGATCTGCCCGATCAGTCCTGATGCATGCCCTGCGATGCCGACAGCATCCGCTCCACATACCGCGCGATCATGTCGACCTCGAGGTTGACCTTGTCGCCGGCCTGCACGTGACGCAGCGTCGTGACTTCGACCGTATGCGGAATCAGGTTGATCGAGAATTCGCAGCCGTCCGCGCGGTCGTCGATCGTATTGACGGTCAGGCTGACGCCGTTCACCGTGATCGATCCCTTGTACGCGAGATAGCGGCCGAGTTCGCGCGGCGCGACGATCCGCAGTTCGTGCGACTCGCCGACCGGTGCGAAGCGCGACACGGTACCGAGGCCGTCCACATGGCCCGACACGATATGCCCGCCGAGGCGGTCATGCGCGCGCAGCGCCTTCTCGAGATTCACTTCGCCGGGCTGCGCGAGGCCGACCGTCCGGTTCAGGCTTTCGCGCGACACGTCGACGTCGAACGTGGTGTCGGTCTTCTCGATCACCGTCATGCATGCGCCCTGGATCGCGATGCTGTCGCCGAGCGCGACATCGGCGAGATCGAGCCCGCCGGCCTGCACGGTCAGGCGCACGCCGGCATCGGCCGACGTGCCGAGCGGGGCGATCGTTTCGATGCGGCCAACGGCCGCGACAATTCCGGTAAACATCGTGGCGATTCCGTTCAGTGAGACGTGTCGGTCGGTGCGACACGCGCGAGGATGCGCAGGTCGTCGCCGAGCCGCTCGATACCGTGGAACGACAGCCGGGTGCGCGCCTCGAGGCTGGCCGGCGCGGCGAGATCGAACATGCCGGCCGCGTCGGCGCCCAGCAGGCTCGGCGCCAGATACACCAGCAATTCGTCGACGCAGCGTTCGCGCAGCAGCGAACCGTTCAGCTTGTGGCCGGCCTCGACGTGCAGCTCGTTGACGCCGCGCGCGCCGAGCGCCGCCAGCATCGCGGGCAGGTCGACCTTGCCGTGCGCATTCGCGAGCGGCACGATTTCCGCGCCGCGCGACTTCAGCACGTTCGCGCGCAGTTCGCCGGCGGCGTCGAGCCGGCCGCAGAAGATCAGCAACGGCGCGCCTTCCAGCAGCCGCGCGTCGAGCGGCAGGTCGAGGCGGCTGTCCACCAGGATGCGTTGCGGCTGGCGCGGCGTGTCGATGCCGCGCACGGTCAGCAGCGGATTGTCCTCGCGCACGGTGCCGATGCCGGTGAGGATCGCGCACGCGCGGGCGCGCCATGCGTGCCCGTCGAGGCGCGCGGCCTCGCCGGTGATCCACTGGCTTTCGCCGGACGGCAGCGCGGTGCGGCCGTCGAGCGATGCGGCGGTCTTCATCCGCACCCACGGGCGGCCGCGCGTCATCCGCGACACGAAGCCGATGTTCAGCTCGCCGGCTTCATTCGCGAGCAGCCCGCAGCGCACGTCGATGCCCGCGTCGCGCAGCATCCCGAGGCCGCGCCCCGACACCTGCGGGTTCGGGTCTTCCATCGCGGCGACGACCTTCGCGACGCGCGCGTCGATCAGCGCGTTCGCGCACGGCGGCGTGCGGCCGAAATGGCTGCACGGTTCGAGCGTCACGTAGACGGTCGAGCCCGCGACGTCGTAGCCGCGCGAACGCGCGTCCTTGAGCGCCTGCACTTCCGCGTGGTCCTGGCCGGCCGGCTGCGTGAAGCCTTCGCCGATCACGTCGCCGTCCTTGACGATCACGCAGCCGACGCGCGGATTCGGCGCGGTCGTGTACATGCCGCGCGCCGCGAGCGCGAGCGCGCGCTGCATGTGGGCGAAGTCGGTATCCGAGAACATGCGCGCGGCCCCGGGTCAGGCGGCGAGTGCCGCGAACGCACGGCGCGCGGCCGCGAGCGTCGCGTCGATCACCGCGTCGTCGTGCGTGCTCGACACGAAGCCGGCTTCGTACGCGGACGGCGCGAAGTACACGCCCTCGTCGAGCATCAGGTGGAAGAAGCGGTTGAATCGCTCGACGTCGCTCTTGGTGACTTCCGCGAAGCTGCCCGGCACGCGCTCGGCGAAGTACAGGCCGAACATCGCGCCGATCGAGTCGGCCGCGAACGGCACGCCGGCCGCGCGTGCTTCCGCCGCGAGGCCGTCGGCGAGCCGCTTCGTCTGCGCGGTGAGCGCGTCGTAGAAGCCCGGCGCCTGGATCAGTTGCAGCGTCTTCAAGCCCGCGGCGACCGCGATCGGATTGCCCGACAGCGTGCCGGCCTGGTAGACGCCGCCGAGCGGCGCGAGGTGGGCCATGATGTCGCGGCGGCCGCCGAACGCGGCGGCCGGCATCCCGCCGCCGATCACCTTGCCGAGGCAGGTGAGGTCGGCCGCGATCCCGTAGTACGCCTGCGCGCCGCCGAGCGCGACGCGGAACCCGCACATCACCTCGTCGAAGATCAGCACGGCGCCGTGCTTCGTGCACAGTGCGCGCAGCGCGTTCAGGAATTCGGGCGTGCCGCGCACGAGGTTCATGTTGCCGGCGACCGGCTCGACGATCACCGCGGCGATCTCGTCGCCGAACGCGCCGAACGCTTCTTCCAGCGCGGCGACGTTGTTGTATTCGAGGACGGTCGTGTGCTTCGCGATGTCGGCGGGCACGCCGGCCGACGTCGGGTTGCCGAACGTCAGCAGGCCCGAGCCGGCCTTGACCAGCAGGCTGTCCGCGTGGCCGTGGTAGCAGCCCTCGAACTTGACGATGCGGCTGCGGCCCGTGAAGCCGCGCGCGAGACGCAGCGCGCTCATCGTCGCCTCGGTGCCGCTCGACACCATCCGTACCTGCTCGATCGACGGCACGAGCTTGCAGATTTCCTCGGCGATCTCGATCTCGGCTTCGGTCGGCGCGCCGAACGAGAAGCCGTCGGCGAGCACGTTCTGCACGGCCGACAGCACTTCCGGATGGACGTGGCCGACGATCATCGGGCCCCACGAGCCGATGTAGTCGATGTACTGCTTGCCGTCGGCATCCCAGAAATACGGGCCTTGCGCGCGCGCGACGAAGCGCGGCGTGCCGCCGACCGAGCGGAAGGCGCGCACCGGCGAGTTGACGCCGCCTGGAATGGTCTTCTGGGCGCGTTCGAAGAGGATCTGATTGTTGGACATGAGCGAAACCTGCGAGAGAAGGGCGCGGGGGCCTGTGCACGGGCCGCGGCGCCTGGGCGGAACGATCGTCTGATTGTACCGGAGACACGCGCGGCAAGCCCGCCGGCCGGTCCGCGGCCTTTCGGCGCGCCGAGGGAATCGGCCGGACAGAAAGGCTGCCCCGATTCGACCCGGTTTCCGCTTATCGCGGCGGCTTGCGCTTGCCGGTCAGCTCGGCCCAGCGCTTTTCGAGCGGACCTTCGACCATCGGCTTGATCGACGTGCCGGAACTCTGCGCATCCCAGGTCTGTACCGAATACGGATGGGCGCGCAGCGCGTCGCGCGGAATCACGACGTCCTGGTGCGCATCGACCAGCCAGTCGTACACGAAGTCGATGCACAGCCGGTAGCCGCGCTTGGTCGACGGATCGGGCACCTCGTATGGCGCGCGCGTCACGTAGCCGGAGCCGAACACGCCCTTGGGCTCCTTCGCGACGCGGTGCAGGAACACGCGGTCGCCGGGCAGGATGCCGCGTGCGAAGCCGCAGCCCCATACGTCATGCACGGCCTCGCCGGCCTTCACGCGCGCGGCGACGTCGGGCAACTCGGGCCATGGCCATTTCTTGGGGCTCCAGATCAGCAGGAAAGCGGTCATCGGGTCGGTCGTACGTCGAATAGGTCAGACAAGAGCGGCAAGCAGCAAGCTTAATCGAATCCGCCCGCACGCTGGTTCGGCGCACGACGCGCGTGGGCGGGTTCCTGCCCGCCGCAGCATGCAGCCCGAGGCACGCAAAAAAGTTGCGCGTACAATCATGGGCCTGAACGCGCCGCTTGCGGCGCGGCTTCCCGTCTTCACCGCCACGCGCGCCCCGATGCGCGCGGGCTCCCATTCCGGATACCCATGTCCCACGTCGTCCGGCGCCGGCCCGATGCCCGGCTGATCCTGTTGCTCGGCGCGCTCGCGGCCTGCGGGCCGATCGCCACCGACATGTACCTGCCGAGCCTGCCGTCGATCGCCGCAGGCTTCTCCGTCAGCGCCGGCGCCGCGCAGCGCACGCTGACGAGCTTCATGGCCGGCTTCTCGATCGGCATGCTGCTGTACGGCCCGCTGTCCGACACGTGGGGCCGCCGCCCCGTGCTGCTCGGCGGGATCGCGCTGTTCACGCTCGCGAGTATCGGCTGCTTCGTGGCGGGTTCGATCGACATGCTGATCGTCGTGCGCTTTTTGCAGGCGCTCGGCGCCGGCGCCGCGTCGGTGCTCGCGCGGGCGATCGCGCGCGACGCGCACGAGCCGAGCGACGCGGCGAAGGTGCTGTCGATGGTCGCGATCGTCACCGCGGTCGGGCCGCTGCTCGCGCCGCTGATCGGCGGCCAGATCCTGCGTTTCTCCGGCTGGCGCGGCGTGTTCGTCGTGCTCGCCGTGTTCGGCGCGCTCTGCGCGACGACCGCGTACCTGCGCGTGCCCGAAACCTGGCCGAAGGAGCGGCGCAAGAGCGCGGCCGTGCTCGCGTCGTTCGCGTCGTACGGGCGCATCCTGTCCGACCCCGTCGCATGGGGGCACATGCTGTGCGGCGGGATGGCGTTCGCGTCGATGTTCTCGTACATCACCGCGACGCCGTTCGTATACATCGAGTATTTCCACGTGTCGCCGCAGCACTACGGGCTGCTGTTCGGCCTGAACGTCGTCGGCATCATGATCGGCAACTTCGCGAACACGCGCCTCGTCGGCCGCATCGGTTCGCTGCGCATCATCGCGGCCGCGTCGCTCGTGAGCTGCATCGCATCGCTCGCGGTCGCGTTCGTCGCGCTGACCGGGCTGGGCGGGCTGTGGTCGATCGTCGTGTGCCTGTTCTTCGTCGTCGGCGTGGTCGGGATCCTGTCCGCGAACTGCACGACCGACCTGATGCATCGCTATCCGCACAACGCGGGCGCGTCGGCGGCCGTGTTCGGCGCGATGCAGCTCGCGCTCGGCGCGCTGGCGAGCGTCGCGATCGGCGCACTCGCGGACGGCACGCCGTTCGCGATGGGCGTGACGATCGGCGTCACTGGCGTGCTGTGTTTCGCTGGGCGCTATCTGGTGCTGCGCTGGCACGGCCGGCCGGTGAAAGCGGGCGCCTGAACCGCGCCGCCCGCCGGGTCGCACAATGAAAAACGCCACCGCGCGCGATGCGCCGGTGGCGTTTTTCGTGGGGACGCGTGAAGCGGCTGACGCCGCGCTATGCGCTAGTCCCGCGCGACGTCCTTCGCCGCCGGCGACGCGCCGTGGCTCAGCCAGTCGAGCACGTCGGCCGTTTCGTCGTCGCTGGCGCGTGCTTTCGCCTGCGCGACGGCTTCGGGCAGTTCGCCGTTCGTCGATGCGCGACGGATCGCGACGCCGACCGCGAGGATGTCGATCATCAGCAGATGCAGAATTCGCGAGATCATCGACAACTGCGACTCGCGCATCTCGATGTGGTCGGTCTCGAGTGCGACGGTCGCGCGTTTCGCGAGCGGCGTGTTGCTCGACGTGATCGCGATCACCTTCGCGCCGGCCTGCATCGCGACGTCGAGCACGCGCAGCAGCTCGGGCGCGCGGCCCGACTTCGACACCGCGACGATCACGTCGCCCTTGCCGAGCAGCGCGGCCGACGCGGCCTGCATGTACAGGTCGCCGTACGCGATCGTCGGAATGCCGAAGCGGAAGAACTTGTAGTGCGCGTCCTGCGCGACGATGTTCGAGTTGCCGAGCCCGTAGAACTCGATGCGGCGCGCGCCGTTCAGGATCTCGATCGCGTTCTCGACGTGCTCGAAATTCAGGTGCTCGCGCAGCTGCAGGATCGCGGACACCGTGTTGTCGAGCACCTTCGCGCCGAAGTCGGTGGCCGTATCGCCGAGATGCACCTGGCTGTGGCTCATCGGGATCGTGCCGGTGAGGCCGGTGGCGAGCTTCAGCTTGAAGTCCGACAGCCCCTGGCAGCCGAGCGAGCGGCAGAAGCGGATCACGGTCGGCTGGCTCACGTCGGCCTTGCGCGCGATGTCGACGATCGGGTCGTTGATGATCGAGCGCGGATGGTTCAGCGCGAGATCGGCGACGCGGCGCTCGGCCGGCGTCAGCGCGTCGCGCATCTGGCGGATTCGCTCGAACACGGCCGACGACGCACCGCCGGAGCGGTTCGACAACTGTTCCGCGAGAATCGCCGATACGCCGAGGAACGCCGGGTATTCGGCGGTGATCAGGTAGGTCGGGATGTTCTCGAGATAGTGCGTGAAGCGGCCCTTCGCCTCGAAGCGCGCGCGGAACGACGAGCGCGTGAACAGCTCGCCGAGCTTCAGCGCGACGCCGCCACCGATGTACACGCCGCCGAGCGCGCCGAGCGTCAGCGCGACGCTGCCCGCGAACGCGCCGAGAATCCCGCAGAAGCATTCGACCGTTTCGAGCGCGAGCGCGTCACCGGCATGCGCGCGCTCGACGATCTCGACCGTGTCGACGGTCGCGGCGACGCGCTTCTTGTCGCGCGCGGCGAGCGCACGATAGATGATTTCCATGCCGGGGCCCGCGCACACGCGTTCGAACGACACGTGAGGAAACTTCTTGCGCGCGTATTGCAGCACCAGATCCTCGCGCTCGTCCTGCGGCGCGAACGACGCGTGGCCGCCTTCGCTGCCGAGCGCGATCCAGCGGTCGTCGGCCGGGATCAGCCCCGACACGCCGAGCCCGGTACCGGGCCCGAGCAGGCCGATCACGCTGTTCTGGCGGCGCGCGCCGCCGCCGACCTGCACGCGCTGGGCATCGGTCAGGCCCGGCAGCGCCATCGCGAGCGCGGTGAAGTCGTTGACGACCAGCAGCGTGTCGAAGCCGAGCGCGCGGCGCGTCGCCTCGATCGAGAAGCTCCAGTCGTGGTTGGTCATCGTGACCTGGTCGCCGTCGACCGGGTTCGCGATCGCGATCGCCGCGTGGTTCACGCGGCTGATCTTCACATCCTTCAGATACTTGCGGATCGCGTCGGTGATCGTCGGATAGTCGGCGCCGGGATACACGCGGATCTGCGTGATCTCGCCGGGGCCGGTTTCCAGCGCGAAGCGCGCGTTGGTGCCGCCGACGTCCGCGAGCAGGCGCGGGCCGTCGGCATGCTGACCCGCGACGACCGCCTTACTTTGCGCACCAGTAGACATCGAGCTGGGTCCCCTTGTCGTTGGCCAGTTGGGAAATCGCGTTCTTCTGCAGCGACGCGGCCGCGGCGTCGAGCACGTCGCGTTTGCGGGCGCCCGCGATCAGCAGGAACAGCCGGTCGACGCGCTTGAGCGCATCGAGCGAATAGCTCACGCGTGCATGGGGCGCCGCGCCCGGATGCACGGCGACGAACCGCTCGGACGTCGTGATCGCGTGGTCCCATTCGGGTGCGTCGGCGAAGATCGACGCGGTGTGGCCGTCCTCGCCCATGCCGAGCACGGCGACGGTCGGCACGCGGTAGTCGGGGTTCGCGTTCAACGCGGCGACGTGCGCGTCGAGCGTGCTGCGCGTGTCGACGAGCGGCAGGAAGCGGGCAGGGGCCGCCGCGTGCTGCAGCAGCGTGTCGCGCACGAGTTGCGCGTTGCTGGCCGCGTCGTCGTCCGGCACCCAGCGGTCGTCGACCAGCGTGACGTCGACGCCGGCCCAGTCGAGCGCCGCGTGCGACAGCGTATGCAGGAACGGGCGCGGGCTGGTGCCGCCGGACACCGCGAGCGTCGGGCGCGCGGGGCCGGCGAGCGCCGCGCGCAGCGCATCGCCGACGGCGCGCGCGAGCGCTTCGCTTTGCGCTTCCTGGGTGTCGAAAGCGTGGATCTCGATCACATCTCCTCCGGACTGCTTTGTCTGTTCAAATCGTACGAATCGTGAGGCGCGTTGCCGCGTACGGTGGCGTACGCCGCAACGGTTTGCATCAGTTTTCTTCTTCGAGCCAGCAGGTGTCGTGCTGCGCGAGCATCGCGCTCGACGCGGCCGGCCCCCACGTGCCCGCCGCGTACGGCTTCGGCGGCTTGAGCGTGCGCGCCCATTCGTTCAGGATCGGCTCGACCCACTGCCAGGCGGCTTCCTGCTCGTCGCGACGCACAAACAGGGCGAGCCGGCCGTTGATCACGTCGAGCAGCAGGCGCTGGTACGCCTCCATCTGCCCTTCCTTGAAGAACTGGTCGAACGCGAGGTCGAGGTGCACGCTCGCGAGGTTCATCCCTTCGCCCGGCTGCTTCGCGAGGCAGTACAGGCGAATCGTCTCGTTCGGCTGCAGCCGGATCACGAGACGGTTCGAACCGGGGCGCAGCGCGGTCGGCCCGAGCGCCGAATGCGGCACCGGGCGGAAGTTGACGACGATCTCCGCGACGCGGTCGGCCAGACGCTTGCCGGTGCGCAGGAAGAACGGCACGCCGGCCCAGCGCCAGTTCTCGATCTCGACCTTCAGCGCGACGAAGGTTTCGGTCTGGCTGTCGGGCTTCACGCCCGGCTCGGTCGCGTAGGCCGGCACCTGCGCGCCCTTGATCACGCCCGCATGATACTGGCCGCGCACCGCGACCTTGCCGATGTCGCGCGGATCGATCGGCTTCAGCGCGCGCAGCACGCGCAGCTTCTCGTCGCGTACCGAGTCGGAATCCATCGAGTGCGGCGGCTCCATCGCGACGATCGACAGCAGCTGCAGCAGGTGGTTCTGCACCATGTCGCGCAGCGCGCCCGTATTGTCGTAGAAATCGCCGCGCGCCTCGACGCCGAGCTCTTCCGCGATCGTGATCTGGATGCTCTCGACCCATTCGCGGCGCCACAGCGGCTCGAACAGCGCATTGCCGAAGCGCAGCGCGAGCAGGTTCTGTACCGGCTCCTTGCCGAGGTAGTGGTCGATCCGGTAGATCTGGCCTTCCGCGAAGATCTCGCCGACCGCGTCGTTGATCGCGTTGGACGACTTCAGGTCGTAGCCGAGCGGCTTCTCGAGCACGATGCGCGAGCCTTCGTTCAGGCCGACCGACGCGAGCGCCTTGCAGATTGGCACGAACAGCGACGGGCCGGTCGCGAGATAGAACACGCGGATGCCGGGCAGCGATGCGATCGCGTCGCGCAGCACGACGTAGTCCTCCGCACGGCCGAGATCGAGCTTCACGTACTCGATGCGGTCGAGAAACGACTTCCAGGCCGCGTCGTCGAACGCGTTGCCGGCCGCTTTCGCCGCATGCGGCTTCACGTGCGTGTCGACCCATTCGAGATAGCCCGCCCGATCCGATTCGTGTCGTGCGACGGCCACGATCCGACCGCCGTCCGCCAGCATGTTCGCACGGTGCGCTTCGAACAGCGCGGGCAGGATCTTGCGCATCGACAAATCGCCGGTGCCGCCGAAAAGTACGAAGGTAAAGCTGGAATCGGTATGCATGTGTCTCCGCCGTGTTGGGGGTGCTGGAAGCGATCCGTAGTGCGATAAAAATATTTTTGACACTGAATTGTAGTTTAACTACAATCCGCCGCAAGGGGTAGCACCTGGGTGAAGAAAAAAAGAAGTGCGGTCGATGAACTGCGCGAGCTTCGCCTTCGGGAACGCCTTGTGCCGAATGGTATCGGACATTGACGGAGCGCATCATCGCGCGCCGTCGCCCCCGGGCTCGCGCCGCGGCATCGCGGTGGGCCAGAAACACAAAGAGGAGACACGCCGTTGAATCTCGATTCACGCTTTCTGTAAGAGCCCGGCCGGTCATCGGCCCCGTACGCTGCATGCGTCCCGCGGCTCGATTTCCCCGTCGTTTATCAAGAAGCCGGTTCCCCGTCGGGGAACCTCACGAGTTGATTCAGTCTGGAGGAGATAAGTAATGAAAGTTCGCTCGATCATGGGCGCGCTCTGCGCCGCGGGTCTGATGGCTGGCGCCGTGGCGGCGCAGGCAGCCGAGAACGTAACCGTGCTGCACTGGTGGACCTCGGGCGGCGAGTCGAAGGCCGTCGGCGTGCTGAAGGACGACCTGCAGAAGCAGGGCTACGTGTGGAAGGACTTCGCGGTCGCGGGCGGCGCCGGCGCCGCGGCGATGACCGCGCTGAAGACCAAGGTGATCAGCGGCGATTCCCCGTCGGCCGCGCAGATCAAGGGCCCGCTGATCCAGGACTGGGCCGACCAGGGCGTGCTCGTCAACATCGATTCGGCCGCCGGCGACTGGAAGCAGAACCTGCCGCCGGAAATCGACAAGATCATCAAGTACAAGGGCCATACCGTCGCCGCGCCGTTCTCGGTGCACCGCGTCAACTGGCTGTACATCAACAAGGCCGCGCTCGACAAGGTCGGCGCGAAGGTGCCGACCACCTGGCCCGAATTCTTCGCGGTGGCCGACAAGCTGAAGGCCGCCGGCATCCAGCCGGTCGCGATGGGCGGCCAGCCGTGGCAGGACCTGACGCTGTGGGAAGACGTGGTGCTGTCGCAGGGCCCGGCGTTCTACAAGAAGGCGCTGGTCGACCTCGACCAGGCGACGCTGACGTCGCCGCAGATGCTGTCGGTGTTCGACACGGTGCGCAAGATCCAGGGCTACTTCGACACCGGCCGTAACGGCCGCGACTGGAACCTCGCGACCGCGATGGTCATCAACGGCAAGGCCGGCATGCAGTTCATGGGCGACTGGGCGAAGGGCGAGTTCGAGAACGCCGGCAAGAAGGCGGGCAAGGACTACGTCTGCGCGCCGGTGCCGGGCACCGCGAATTCGTACACGTTCAACGTCGATTCGTTCGTGTTCTTCCAGCAGAAGGGCGAGAAGAACGCGACGCCGGGCCAGCTCGCGCTCGCGAAGACGATCATGACGCCCGAGTTCCAGGAGCAGTTCAGCCTGCTGAAGGGCTCGGTGCCGGTGCGTCTCGGCGTGAAGATGGACAAGTTCGACGACTGCGCGAAGAAGTCGTATGCCGACGAGCAGACCGCGATCAAGTCGGGCGGCTTCGTGCCGTCGCTCGCGCACGGCATGGCGCAAGGCGACGCGACCGCCGGCGCGATCACCGACGTCGTGACGAAGTTCATGAACTCGCAGCAGGATTCGAAGAGCGCGGTCGCCGCGCTCGCGAAGGCCGCGAAGGTCAAGTAACGCGCGCCAGGCGCCCGGCCGGACACGCTTCATCGGCCGGGCGTTTTTGCATGTGCAGCAAACGGGCTCGCCCGCGGGCCCGTGCCGTACCCGGCGCCGGCCCGGCCTGCGTCGCCCTCGTTCCAGGAGTCGAATCAAGTGGCTGCCCCTCTTAGCGGAAACGGATCCGGCGCTGCCGCCGCACGGCGTACGTCGCCGATGTCGGCCTTCGCCGATCGCTGGATCCCGAAGCTCGTGCTCGCGCCGAGCGTCGCGATCGCCGTGGTGTTCATCTACGGCTTCATCCTGATTACCGGCTATCTGTCGCTGACCCGCTCGCGGCTGTTGCCCAACTACGAATTCGACGGCTTCGGCCGTTACACGGACCTGTTCCAGAACGACGTGTGGTGGACCTCCGCCGCGAACCTCGGCTGGTTCGGGATTCCGTTCATCGCGATCTGCGTCGGCCTCGGGCTGTTCCTCGCGATCCTGCTCGACCAGCGGATTCGCAACGAAGGCGCGCTGCGCGCGATCTTCCTGTACCCGATGGCGCTGTCGTTCATCGTCACCGGCACTGCATGGCAGTGGATCCTGAACCCGGGCCTCGGCCTCGAGAAGGTGATGCACGACTGGGGCTGGACGAGCTTCTCGTTCGGCTGGCTCGACGATCCGGACAAGGCGATCTTCTGCGTGGTGATCGCGGCCGTGTGGCAATCGACCGGCTTCGTGATGGCGCTGTTCCTCGCGGGGCTGCGCGGTGTCGACGGCGAGATCTTCAAGGCCGCGCAGGTCGACGGCGCGACGCTGCCGACCATCTACCGCAAGATCGTGATCCCGAGCATGCGCCCGGTGTTCTTCTCGGTGCTGCTGATCCTCTGCCACATCACGATCAAGACCTTCGACCTCGTCGTCGCGCTGACCGCGGGCGGCCCGGGCACGTCGTCGTCGTTGCCGGCCATGTTCATGTACACGTTTTCGTTCAACCGCGGCCAGCTCGGGCTCGGCGCGGCGTCCTCGGTGATGATGCTCGCGACCGTGGTCGCGGTGCTGGTGCCGCTGATGTATATGGAATCGAGGAGCACCCGCAATGCAGCCTAAGATGACGATCAGCCGGGCGGTGATCTATGCGGCACTGATCCTGTTCGCGCTGTATTTCCTGTTCCCGATCTACGTGATGCTGTCGACGTCGTTCAAGGACCTCGACCAGCTGCGCACCGGCAACCTGCTGACGCCGCCCACCTCGTGGACCGTCGATCCGTGGGTGAAGGCCTGGAGCGGCGCCTGTACCGGCGTGCGCTGCGACGGGATGAAGCCGTTCTTCCTGAACTCGCTGCAGATGGTGATTCCGGCCGTGCTGATCTCGTCGCTGATCGGTGCGTTCAACGGCTACGTGCTCACGCACTGGCGCTTTCGCGGCGCGGACGCGCTGTTCACGATGATGCTGGTCGGCTGCTTCATCCCGTTCCAGGTGATCCTGCTGCCGATGGCGCGCCTGCAGGGGATGCTCGGCCTCGCCAACACGATTCCGGGCCTCGTGTTCGTGCACGTCGTGTACGGGATCGCGTTCACGACGATGTTCTTCCGCAACTTCTACGTGAGCGTGCCGGCCGAACTCGTGAAGGCCGCGCGCATCGACGGCGCGGGCTTCTTCACGATCTTCACCAAGATCCTGCTGCCGGTGTCGCTGCCGATCTTCATGGTGTGCCTGATCTGGCAATTCACGCAGATCTGGAACGACTTCCTGTTCGGGATCGTGTTCTCCGGCGTCGACTCGATGCCGATCACGGTCGCGCTGAACAACCTCGTCAACACGTCGACGGGCGTGAAGGAATACAACGTCGACATGGCCGGCGCGATCATCGCCGCGCTGCCGACGCTGCTCGTCTACATCGTCGCCGGCCGCTATTTCGTGCGCGGGCTGACGGCAGGCGCGGTGAAGGGGTAAGCGCGGCTTCATCCGATACGACGAACCGGCCGCGCACCACGCGCGGCGCATCGAAACGAACCCGACGCGGCGCCCGAGTGCGCCGCGCGAGACGAGACAGAGGATTCACAGCATGGCAAGCCTTTCCATCCGTGACGTGTACAAGACCTACCCGAACGGGGTGCCGGTCCTGAAGGGTGTCGACATCGAGATCGAGGACGGACAGTTCCTGATCCTGGTCGGCGGCTCGGGCTGCGGGAAATCGACGCTGCTCAACATGATCGCCGGGCTCGAGACGGTCACGAGCGGCGAGATCTGCATCGACGGCAAGGTCGTCAACGACCTGTCGCCCAAGGATCGCGACATCGCGATGGTGTTCCAGTCGTACGCGCTGTATCCGTCGATGACGGTGCGCGAGAACATCTCGTTCGGGCTGAACATCCGGAAGGTGCCGAAGAGCGAGCAGCAGCAGATCGTCGACCGCGTGTCGGCGATGCTGCAGATCCAGCACCTGCTCGACCGCAAGCCGGGCCAACTGTCGGGCGGCCAGCGGCAGCGCGTCGCGATGGGCCGCGCGCTCGCACGCGATCCGTCGCTGTTCCTGTTCGACGAACCGCTGTCGAACCTCGACGCGAAGCTGCGCATCGAGATGCGCGCGGAAATCAAGCTGCTGCACCAGCGTCTCGGCACGACGATCGTCTACGTGACGCACGACCAGATCGAGGCGATGACGCTCGGCGACCGGATCGCGGTAATGAAGGACGGCGTGGTCCAGCAGTTCGGCGCGCCGCAGGACATCTACGATTCGCCGTCGAACCTGTTCGTCGCGGGCTTCATCGGCGCGCCGCCGATGAACTTCATCAACGGCAAGCTGGTCGAGCAGGGCGGCGGAATCGCGCTCGAGATCGACACGGGCCTCGCGCGCAGCGCGCTGATCCTGCCGTTCGACGCGGCGAAGCTCAAGTCGCACGTCGGCCGCGAGGTGATCCTGGGCCTGCGTCCGGAGCGCATCACCGACGCGCGCAACGCGCACAACGGCGAGGCGTCGAACCTGCAGCCGATCGACGTGCGCGTCGACGTGACCGAGCCGACCGGGCCGGACACGCACGTGTTCGCGCAGGT
Source organism: Burkholderia sp. KCJ3K979 (assembly GCF_016759955.1). Lineage (NCBI taxonomy): Bacteria > Pseudomonadati > Pseudomonadota > Betaproteobacteria > Burkholderiales > Burkholderiaceae > Burkholderia > Burkholderia sp. KCJ3K979. The sequence continues at coordinate 50,447 of NZ_JACFYV010000016.1, read as the reverse complement.
GAACGGCAAGCGGATCGTGAGCCGCGTGCATCCGGCCGCGAACCCGCAGCCGGGGCAGACGCAGTCGCTGCTGTTCGACGTGTCGAAGGCCGTGCTGTTCGATCCGGCGTCGGAAGAGCGGATCGCGTGAGGTAAGTGGGATCGAGGAATCGGACGCGTCCGGATCATCGTTCGATCCGGATGCCGTCGGTTGCCGCGATTCATGGACATGGCGAATTTGTCCGAGCATCTGCCGTGGCCCGTGCGCGTCGTGATAGCCGACGGAGGCAATCACGGACTCGGCAGTGACAAGAAGTACGAACCGATCGCGTGCATGAGTGGCATGAACAGAAGGCACGCGAAGACGGCCGGAAAATAAAACCTCGAGCGGCGGACGGTGGAGAACAGGCCGGCCACTGCGACGACCAGGCAAACGGTCGCGAGTGCGCCGAAGAGATCGCTATCTGCGATTACCGAAAGGAACACACGCATCCTTGCCTCGGCATTACTGATTGAATGCGGCGAAATTCCAGCGATACAGCTGGAATTGCTTTAGAAAGTCCTTCACTTCGGCACCCGTCGTCTCGTTTCTGTAGTTCCACCCTTCCTCGCCGGGTGCGTAGTACCCGTTTTCGACGCCCATGCCTGCATAACTGGCGCTTTGTGGATCTGCACGATTGCGGCCGAATATCCTCATGATCGTCGTGAACGGACGCACGATCACACCGCTCGAATTTCCCTGCATGATCGAAATGGACGCGGGCGAGGTGCTCGTGACCAACTGAACATGATGTCCGATGCCTGCGCGATCATTGGCCTGTACGAGCATGTCTCCTGGGAGGAGCGACTCGGCCGTCGAAAGGCGTACGGTATTCGAATCGGTGCGTTGTGTGTCCGGGGCGCCGAAAGTCAACGACACCATCTCCGCGAAACCGTACATTGTCGAATCGTATCGCTGGTGTTCCGATTCGCCGTCGATTTCCACGTTTCGATAACTGCGTACACCAGTGGTCACCTTGAGCGGCAACCCGCGCAGGGCGGCGAACTGGACAAGCAGCCGTAACGCGAAGTCCTCACATGTAAATCGATTCGCGCGCGTGCTGCCGTTGCGGTCCCAGTACGTTTCCGTCTGTAGTTGTCTTGCCAGTCGCGGAACTGCGCGCTGGTATTCGGCGACGTCGGTCCATCTACGGGCCGTTTTCCAGAATGTCTTGAATCGGACGGTGACGAGTTCGGATGCCATCCGGAGGTCGCAATCCGAAGCGTCTATTTTCCATTTGCGGCCATATCGGGAAATGATGCGAGGAGGATGCTCACAGCGACATCTGACCCAATCGTTGCTCAAGGCTTGAACGCGTCCCGCGGAAGTGAAGTCGCGCAGACGCTTTTCGCTCGGCGCGCCGGGGGCCGCTTCAATTGTCCCGACGCTCTCGCATGTGCTGCACCACGCGCGTTGTCCGACGAACGCGATTTTCCGGCGTTTGCCGTCGTCACCTACGATCGTTCCGCACTTACCGCCATCGAGTACGTAGCCGCCGCTGTCCAGCGGATCGTCTTCAACTACCGCGTAAAAAATAGTCATGCCAGTCCACTCGTTCGCGTTTGTCAGGCGGAACGTAGCACGGCACGACGGAGTCTGAAAGGTAAATGTAAACAAATGTGTCCGATAGATCGCGTTGTTTCCGGATCACCGGCGTGCGGCGACGAGGGCCCGTTTCAACGGCCCCTCGTGATTCAAACGATGCCCGGATTCAATGCGGCAACCGCACGTCGAACTTGAACGTAGCGAGCCGCGCGACGAGGATGAAGCCGGTCGCGAGCAGCACGCTGTACACCGAGTCGAACTGCAGCCACACGAGCAGCAGGTAGAACCAGCAGCCGACGAACGCGCAGGTCGCGTACGGCCGCGAATCGCGCAGGATCAGCGGGATGTCGTTGCACAGCACGTCGCGGACGATCCCGCCGACCACGCCGGTGATCACGCCCATCATCACCGCGATGAAGCGCGGCATCTCGGCGTCGAGCGCGATCGACGTGCCCGAGATGCTGAAGATGCCGAGCCCGATCGCATCGGCGATCAGCAGCAGCCGTTCGGCCGACAGCCGCGACAGCATCCGCAGCACGAACGGTGCGAACAGCGCGAGCACGAAGATCGCGATCACGTAGTCGTCGTGCACGACCCAGTAGAACGGCCGGCGCTCGAGCAGGATGTCGCGCAGCGTGCCGCCGCCGAACGCGGTCGCGAGCGCGACGACGAACGTGCCGACCGAGTCGAGGCGGTTCTTGCGCGCCTCGATGAACCCCGAAATCGCGAAGGCCAGCGTGGCGATCGCTTCCAGTATCGCGATCGCGAGCGTCAGCCTAGGATGCGGCACGCGGCCCCCGGTCGGTCGGCGCCGCGTGCGGCTGCAGCAGCACGAGCACCGCGCCCGCGCCGCCGTCGTGGCCGCGCGCCTCGCAGAACGCGATCACTTCCTCTTTCTGCACGAGCCACGCGCGCACCTTGCCCTTCAGCACCGGTTCCTTGCCGATCGAGCCGAGCCCCTTGCCGTGGATCACGCGCAGGCAGCGCAGCCCTTTCTTGCCGGCTTCGCGGATGAATTCGGCGAGCGCATCGCGCGCCTCGTCGCGCCGCATGCCGTGCAGGTCGATCTGCGCCTGCACGATCCACGCGCCGCTACGCAGCTTGCGCACGACGTCGCGGCTGATGCCGGGACGGTGGTAATACAGCGAGTCGTCGCTGTCGAGCAGCGTCTCGGGATCGAATTCGTCGGATAGCGTCGCGTTCAGCACGGCTTCCTCGTCGCGCTGCGTCTGCTTCGGCACCGGGTCGGGCGGCATGCGGCCCGACGACGCGCGCGGCGGCGCGTTCAGCGGCCGGATCGTGCCGATTTCGTTGCGGAACAGGTTCGCGTCGGCCTCCGCCTTGCGCTCGGCCTGCGCGGTTTCGATACGCGCGCGTTCGCGACGGTCGGCTTCGCCTTGCAGCGACTTGCGCAACGCACCGAGGCCCGCGAGGCCCTGGCCGCGCAACGCGGCCGTGTCGGGCACGGGCGGCGGCGCCTCGGGCGCCGGGGTCACGGGACGGGCAGCGATCTTCCGCTTCGCGGGATCGCTCGGATGGGGCTGGTTCTTCGCCATGATTCGGTAACGGGGCAGGCGCGTTCGGGCGCGCGGGCACAAAAAAAGCCGCTGCGCGGCGGCAGCGGCTTTCCGGTCGAGCCTGCTTCGCGGCAGCGGACGCCATTGTAGCGCCCGCCGCGAAAAGGCTTCCGGCTTACTTCTTGTCGTGCAGGCTTTCGAGGTAGCGCTGCGCGTCGAGCGCGGCCATGCAGCCCGTGCCCGCGCTGGTGATTGCCTGGCGGTACACGTTGTCTTGCACGTCACCCGCGGCGAACACGCCCGGCACGCTCGTCGACGTCGCATTGCCTTGCAGGCCGCTCTTCGTCAGGATGTAGCCGTCCTTCATCTCGAGCTGGCCCTGGAACAGATCGGTGTTCGGCTTGTGGCCGATCGCGACGAACACGCCCTGTACGAGCAGGTCTTCCGTCGCGCCGGTCTTCACGTTCTTGATGCGCAGGCCCGTGACGCCGGACTCCTCGCCCGTCACCTCGTCGAGCACGTGATCCCACTTGATGTCGACGACGCCTTCCTTTTGCTTCTCCAGCAGGCGGTCGATCAGGATCGGCTCCGCGCGGAACTTGTCGCGGCGGTGGATCACCGTGACCTTCTTCGCGATGCCGGTCAGGTAGAGCGCTTCCTCGACGGCCGTGTTGCCGCCGCCGATCACCGCGACTTCCTGGTTGCGATAGAAGAAACCGTCGCAGGTCGCGCAGGCCGACACGCCCTTGCCCATGAACGCTTCCTCGGACGGCAGGCCGAGATACTGCGCGGACGCGCCGGTCGCGATGATCAGCGAATCGCACGTGTATTCGCCCGAGTCGCCGATCAGGCGGATCGGCCGCTCGTGCAGTTTCGCGGTATGGATGTGGTCGAACACGATTTCGGTGTTGAAGCGCTCCGCGTGCTCCTGGAAGCGCGCCATCAGCTCCGGACCTTGCACGCCTTTCGCGTCAGCCGGCCAGTTTTCGACGTCGGTCGTGGTCATCAGCTGGCCGCCCTGCGCGATGCCGGTGATCAGCACCGGAGACAGGTTGGCGCGTGCCGCGTAGACGGCGGCCGTGTAGCCGGCGGGGCCGGAACCGAGAATCAGGACTTTGGCGTGTTTGGGCGTGGACATGTGCGAATCCGTAAAAGGCGGCCGGCGGGCGGGGTAGGCTCGCCGTGCGATCCGGGGTGACCAGGATGCCGTCATAGATGGGTATCAGACGCGCATTATAAAGGCCCCGTTGCTGCGCTGCCGAACGAGAGTTTCAATCGCGCCGATAGCGTTCGGGGCGTGCCGGCCGGACGGGGCAGCGCGCCGGGCGGCCGGCTGCCGGGTGGCGACGCGCGTTGTCGCGGGTATGGGCCATCCGGCCGGCTTGGGGTGGCCGGCGGCGCCGGATCGGCGCCCCGTCCCCGTTATGTAACCGTCATTTACACTTGGCGGCGCGGTGCAGCGTTTACAATAAGCGCGATCGAACGACAGGCGGGCGCACGGCCCGTCCTCTTTATACGGATTCATGGCAAAAGCTCCTTATTCCGCCCCGGCACAGGCGTTGCCGCACCGGATGTCGAAGCTCCTCACGGAGATCCGCTGGATTCTCCAGGTCGCGCTCTGCGCCTTTCTGGTGATGGCCCTGCTGAGCTACAGCCGGCGCGATCCGAGCTGGACGCACGCCGCCCAGGTCGATCACATCTCGAACTGGGCCGGCCGCGTCGGCGCGTGGACGGCCGACATCATCCTGCTGCTGTTCGGCCTGTCCGCCTACTGGCTGATCGTGCCGCTCGGGCGGCGCATCGCCGTCAACTACCGCCGCATCACGCGCCACGAGGCGATTCCCGACGAACCGGAGCGGCCGATCGGCTGGCTTACCGAAATCTTTGCGTTCGTGCTGGTCGTGCTCGCCTGTGACGGCATCGAGGCGCTGCGCATGTGGTCGCTGAAGGTGCAGCTGCCGCGTGCGCCGGGCGGCGTCGTCGGCGAGGCCGTCGCGGGCGCGATGTCGCATGCGTTCGGCTTCACGGGCGGCACGCTGCTGCTGCTGATCGCGCTCGCGATCGGCCTGTCGCTGTATTTCCGCTTCTCGTGGCTGTCGGTCGCCGAGCGCGTCGGCGGCGCGATCCTGTCGGCCGTCAACGTCGCGAAACTGCGCCGCGAGGCCGAGCGCGACCGCAAGCTCGGCGAGGCCGCGGCGGTGCGCCGCGAAGGCAAGGTCGAAGAGGAGCGCGTGCGCATCGAGGATCACGAGCCGGTGACGATCGTGCCGCCGGTCGTCACGCCGGCGAAGTCCGAGCGCGTCGAGCGCGAACGCCAGGTGCCGCTGTTCACCGACCTGCCGGGCGATTCGACGCTGCCGCCGGTGTCGCTGCTCGACCCCGCGCCGAAGACGCAGGAAGCGATTTCCGCCGATACGCTCGAATTCACGTCGCGCCTGATCGAGAAGAAGTTGAAGGACTTCGGCGTCGAGGCGAGCGTCGTCGCCGCGTATCCGGGCCCGGTCGTCACGCGCTACGAGATCGAGCCGGCCACCGGCGTGAAGGGCAGCCAGATCGTCAATCTCGCGAAGGATCTCGCGCGCTCGCTGTCGCTCGTGTCGATCCGCGTGGTCGAGACGATTCCCGGCAAGAACTACATGGCGCTCGAGCTGCCGAACCAGCGCCGCCAGACGGTGCACCTGTCCGAGATCATCGGCTCCGAGGTGTATGCGGCCGCGTCGTCGGCGCTGACGCTGAGCCTCGGCAAGGACATCGGCGGCAAGCCGGTGTGCGCGGATCTCGCGAAGATGCCGCACCTGCTGGTGGCCGGTACGACCGGCTCGGGCAAGTCGGTCGGGATCAACGCGATGATCCTGTCGCTGCTGTACAAGGCCACCGCCGAGCAGGTGCGCCTGATCCTGATCGATCCGAAGATGCTCGAAATGAGCGTCTACGAAGGCATTCCGCACCTGCTGTGCCCGGTCGTCACCGACATGCGCCAGGCCGGCCATGCGCTGAACTGGACGGTCGCGGAGATGGAGCGTCGCTACAAGCTGATGAGCAAGCTCGGCGTGCGCAACCTCGCGGGCTACAACAACAAGATCGACGAGGCGGCGAAGCGCGAGGAGAAGATTCCGAACCCGTTCAGCCTGACGCCGGACGATCCTGAGCCGCTCGGCCGCCTGCCGAACATCGTCGTCGTGATCGACGAGCTGGCCGACCTGATGATGGTCGTCGGCAAGAAGGTCGAGGAGCTGATCGCGCGGATCGCGCAGAAGGCGCGTGCTGCCGGCATCCACCTGATTCTCGCGACGCAGCGCCCGTCGGTCGACGTGATCACGGGCCTGATCAAGGCGAACGTGCCGACGCGGATCGCGTTCCAGGTGTCGTCGAAGATCGACTCGCGCACGATTCTCGACCAGATGGGCGCGGAATCGCTGCTCGGGATGGGCGACATGCTCTACCTGCCTCCGGGCTCGGGGCTGCCGGTGCGCGTGCACGGCGCGTTCGTCGCCGATGACGAGGTGCATCGCGTCGTCGAGAAGCTCAAGGAGCAGGGCGAGCCGAATTACGTCGAGGGCCTGCTCGAAGGCGGCACCGCCGACGGCGACGAGGGCTCGGCCGGCGCGGGAACCGGCGAAGGCGGCGGCGAGTCTGATCCGCTGTACGACCAGGCGGTCGAGATCGTCATCAAGAACCGCCGCGCGTCGATCTCGCTCGTGCAGCGCCATTTGCGGATCGGCTACAACCGCGCGGCGCGGCTGCTCGAGCAGATGGAGCAGTCGGGGCTCGTGTCGGCGATGTCGTCGAGCGGCAACCGCGAAATTCTTGTGCCGGCGCGCGACGCGGAATGAGTCCGCGGCGCCCGCAGCGCCGGCCACCCAGGGAGAAAACCGCATCATGCAGCAACTTTCGTTCGTCCCTTCCCTTCGTTCGACGCGGCGCTGGCTCGGCGCGGCGCTCGCCGGCGCATCGCTGATGCTTGCGGCGACGCACGCGTTCGCGGGCGGCACCGAGCAACTGAAGGCCTTCGTGTCGCAGGTGCGTTCGGCGAAGGGCGATTTCACGCAGCAGATCGTCAAGGCGCCGGCCAAGGGCGCGAGCGCCGCGCAGGCCGCGCCGAAGCCCACCGACAATTCGAGCGGCACGTTCGTGTTCGCGCGGCCCGGCAAGTTCATCTGGACGTACCAGAAGCCTTACCAGCAGGTGCTGCAGGCCGACGGCGACAAGCTCTACGTGTACGACCGCGACCTGAACCAGGTCACCGAGCGCAAGCTGAACGGCGCGCTGGGCGCGAGCCCGGCCGCGATCCTGTTCGGCAGCAACGATCTCGACAAGAACTACACGCTGCGCGATGCGGGCGAGAAGGGCGGCATCGACTGGCTCGAGATGCTGCCGAAGGCGCAGGACACGCAGTTCCAGCGGATCGGCATCGGCTTCCGGAACGGCACGCTCGCCGCGATGGAGCTGCACGACGTGTTCGGCAACGTCACGCTGCTGACCTTTACGAACATCCAGACGAACCCGCCGCTGAAGGGCGATACGTTCAAGTTCGTCGTGCCGAAGGGCGCGGACGTGATCAACGGCTGATCTCCGTTGCACGTTTTCCCGACACGGGCCTGCCGGCGACGGCAGGCCCGTGTTGTTTTGGGACGCGGGTGCCGGCGCGGGCACCGGACACGGGTATTGGGCGTGAGCACTGCACCCTCGGGCCCGGCGGCGCGCTCCCGCGGCTGTCATAATGTCGGGTCCGGCGGCCGGTTCGGCCGCGACCGTTTGATGTGGAGCGAGGGTTCATGTCCGATCTGTTTCAAGTCGAGCCGCGCCGCCCGCTCGCCGAGGCGCTGCGGCCGAAAACGCTCGCCGAGGTGATCGGCCAGACGCATTTGCTGGGCGAAGGCAAGCCGCTGCGGCTCGCGTTCGAATCCGGCAAGCCGCATTCGATGATCCTGTGGGGGCCGCCCGGCGTCGGCAAGACGACGCTCGCGCGGCTCACCGCGCTCGCGTTCGACTGCGAGTTCATCGCGCTGTCCGCGGTGCTCGGCGGCGTGAAGGACATCCGCGAGTCGATGGAGCAGGCGAAGGACACGTTGAATCGTACCGGTCGCCACACGATCCTGTTCGTCGACGAGATCCACCGCTTCAACAAGGGGCAGCAGGATGCGCTGCTGCCGTTCGTCGAGTCGGGCCTCGTGACCTTCATCGGCGCGACGACCGAAAACCCGAGTTTCGAGGTCAATTCGGCATTGCTGTCGCGGGCGCAGGTGTACGTGCTGAAGTCGCTGAACGACGACGAGATGCGCCAGTTGCTGAAGCGCGCGCAGGAAATCGCGCTCGACGGCCTCGCGTTCGACGACAAGGCGATCGATACGCTGGTCGGCTACGCGGACGGCGACGCGCGCCGCTTCCTGAACCTGCTCGAACAGGCGCAGACGGCGGCGACGTCGGCCGGCGTCGCGACGATCGATGCCGATTTCGTCAGCAATGCGATGACGCTGAACGCGCGGCGCTTCGACAAGGGCGGCGACAACTTCTACGACCAGATTTCGGCGCTGCACAAGTCGGTGCGCGGCTCGAGTCCGGACGGCGCGCTGTACTGGTTCTGCCGGATGATCGACGGCGGCGCGGACCCGAAGTATCTCGCGCGGCGCATCGTGCGGATGGCGTGGGAAGACATCGGTCTGGCCGACCCGCGCGCGTTGCAGGTCGCCAACGACGCGGCCGAAACCTACGAGCGGCTCGGCTCGCCGGAAGGCGAACTCGCGCTCGGGCAGGCCGTGATCTATCTCGCGTGCGCGGCGAAGAGCAACGCCGGCTACAACGCGTTCAACCAGGCGATGGCGTTCGTGAAGCAGGACAAGTCGCGCGAGGTGCCCGTCCACCTGCGCAACGCGCCGACCAAGCTGATGAAGGAGCTCGGCTACGGCCACGCCTATCGTTACGCGCACGACGAGCCGAATGCGTACGCGGCCGGCGAGACGTACCTGCCGGACGGGATGCGCGAGCCGCGCTGGTACCAGCCGGTGCCGCGCGGGCTCGAATCGAAGATCGCCGAGAAGCTTGCCTGGCTGCGCGAGCTCGATCGCGAGGCCGGCAAGAAGGACTGACGGCGCCGCGCGGGCCGGTTCGACTTGCGTCGCCGCTCAGGCGTCAGCGCTTGCGGGCCGGTTGCTGTTTCTTCCAGTATTCGAACGGCTCTTCGTGGCATTCGATGTCGAGTTCGGCCACCCGCGCATGCAGGCGTTCCTGCGCGTCGGCGACCGCGAGGTTGTAGATCGCCGGCGCGACTTCCTGAATGAAAAAATGCAGCAGTGCGCCGGCCTGGATGTTGCCGATCGGCTCGTCCATGTTTTCCGTGAAATAGCGTTGCAGCGACGCGATCGCGCGGTCGCGTACGTCCTTGTCGAGTTCGATGGTCATCGGATTCCCAGGTGTGCCGTGACGCGGAGCTGGCGCTCCGCCTGATTCGGTTGCCGCCAGCCGGCGCGGCCGTGTCGTGATTCATCATTGCGAGGCGCGCGGCAATTCGCCGACCGCCGATGCGGCGTACCGGCAATGCGATACTGCCATGGTCGCCCATTTGCGGCATTGTCCATCCGGCCGGTGCCGTGGCGGGCGCGCGGTGCGTTAGAATTCCCGTCTTACACAACGATTTTTCCAAGTCCTCCCATGCTCGACATCCAGTTGCTGCGCAAAGACCTCGACGGCGTCGCCAAGCGCCTCGCCGATCGCGGCTACACCCTCGACGTCGCCGCGTTCTCCGCACTCGAAGCGGAACGCCGCGCGATCCAGACCCACACCGAAGAGCTCCAGGCGCGCCGCAACAGCCTGTCGAAGCAGATCGGCGCGATGAAGGGCAAGGGCGAGGACACGTCGGCCGTGATGGCCGAGGTCGGCGGGATCGGCGACGACATGAAGGCGTCGGAAGCCAAGCTCGGCGAGATCCAGGCGCGCCTGTCCGACCTGATGCTGGGCATGCCGAACGTCGCGCACGAGAGCGTGCCGGTCGGCAAGGACGAAGCCGACAACGTCGAGGCGCGCCGCTGGGGCACGCCGCGCCAGTTCGACTTCGAGGTGAAGGATCACGTCGACGTCGGTACGCCGCTCGGCCTCGATTTCGAGACGGGCGCGAAGCTCGCCGGCGCGCGCTTCACGATGCTGCGCGGCCCGATCGCACGCCTGCACCGCGCCCTCGCGCAGTTCATGATCGACACGCACACGCAGCAGCACGGCTATACCGAAACGTACACGCCGTACATCGTGAACCCGGAGATCCTGTACGGCACGGGCCAGTTGCCGAAGTTCGCGGACGACATGTTCCGCGTCGAGAAGGGCGGCGCGGAAAACACGGTCACGCAATACCTGATCTCCACGTCCGAGATTTCGCTGACGAACACCGTGCGCGAGTCGATCGTCGATGGCGCCGCGCTGCCGATCAAGCTCACCGCGCATTCCCCGTGCTTCCGCTCGGAAGCCGGTTCGTACGGCCGCGACACGCGCGGGATGATCCGTCAGCACCAGTTCGACAAGGTCGAGATGGTGCAGGTCGTCGCGCCGGAAACATCGTACGCGGCGCTCGACGAGATGGTCGGCCACGCGGAAGCGATCCTGCAGAAGCTTGGCCTGCCGTACCGCGTGATTACGCTGTGCACGGGCGACATGGGCTTCTCGGCCGCGAAGACGTTCGACCTCGAGGTGTGGCTGCCCGCGCAGAACACCTATCGCGAGATCTCGAGCTGCTCGAACACCGAGGCGTTCCAGGCGCGCCGGATGCAGGCGCGGTTCCGCAACGCGCAAGGCAAGCCGGAGCTCGTGCATACGCTGAACGGTTCGGGTCTCGCGGTCGGTCGCACGCTCGTCGCGGTGCTGGAGAACTACCAGAACGCGGACGGCTCGGTCACGGTGCCGGAAGTGCTGCGTCCGTACATGGGCGGCATGGAGCGGATCGACGCGCCGGCACAGGCGTCCTAACGCGAGCCTGCCGAAGCCCTCGCAAAAAAAATTTGCAGAAAGGGCTTGTCAGCCGCGAAGCGATCGTCTTATAATCTTTTTCTCGCGGAAACGACCAGCCGCGAAATGCAGTAAGGAAGGAGAGGTGGCAGAGTGGTCGAATGTACCTGACTCGAAATCAGGCGTACGGTTTCCCCGTACCGTGGGTTCGAATCCCACCCTCTCCGCCAAAATACGAAGCCCCTTGATCCGGAAGGATCAAGGGGTTTTTCGTTTTGGGTCGCCGCGCGCACGGATCGTGTCGCATCGTCGATGCAGCTTGGCTGCATGATGAACGCCATCGCCCCGTGACGAACCGGCCGTCGGAAGTCATGACAGTTGTTGCATGGCTGCCGCACCGCGCACGCGCGCCAAACCGGAAGCCGGTGCGCCGACCGTTTCAAGCGGCGTCCATCTTCTACCCAGCCCTCACCGAACCATCACGCCGCAGCCGGATATTGCGCCAGCACCTTGTCGCGGATCGACGGCTTGATGTTCGATTGCGCCATGTCGCCGCGATAGTGCGCGACGACGCGTGGATTCATCACGCGATACCAGAGCGGCGGCACGTACGCGAACAGGATCATCGTCGCGTAGCCGGCCGGCAATTGCGGCGCATCGTCGAAGTGGCGCAGCGCCTGGTAAGAGCGCGTCGGATTCGCGTGATGGTCGGCGTGTCGCTGTAACTGATACAGGAACAGGTTCGTGACGACGTGATTGCTGTTCCACGAATGCTGCGGCGTGCAGCGTTCGTAGCGGCCGCTCGGCAGCTTGCGACGGCCGAGCCCGTAGTGCTCGACGTAGTTCACCACCTCGAGCAGCGACGCGCCGTAGACGGCCTGGATCACGAGGAACGGGATCACGACCTTGCCGGCCAGCGCGATCGCGAGGCCCCATACGACGGCGGTCATCGCCCACGCGTGCAGCACTTCGTTGCGCCAGGTCCACGGCGAATGTCCGAGCCGCTCGAGGCGGCCTTTCTCGAGCCGCCACGCGGAGCGGATGCTGCCCGCCACCGTGCGTGGAAGGAACGCCCAGAACGACTCGCCGTAGCGCGCGCTTGCCGGGTCCTCGGCAGTCGCGACGCGCACGTGATGGCCGCGATTGTGCTCGACGTAGAAGTGCCCGTACGCGACCGGCGCCAGTGTGATCTTCGCGAGCCAGCGTTCGAAGCGGTCGGTCTTGTGCCCGAGCTCGTGCGCGGTATTGATCGAGATGCCCGTCGCGGCGCCGAGCGACAGCGCGAAGCCGACGTAGTCGTACCACGCGAGCGCATGCGTGCCGACGATCCACACGCACATGAAGAACGCGACGTATTCGACGAAAGTCGCGAGATAAACGATGTACCGGTAATAGCGTTCGCGTTCGAGGTGCGGCACGACGGCTTCGGGCGGATTGTCGCGATCGTCGCCGATCAGCGTGTCGAGGATCGGGATCACGCCGAACGCGAACAGCGGGCCGAACCACCAGAACACGTGAAGGCCCGTCGACAGCGCAAGCTGTGCGGCGAGGATCGGCAGCGTGATCGTCAGCGCGCCGAGCAGCCACAGATAACGCTTGCCATCCGACCAGCTCGAAGCCGGTGCATTGGTCATTGCCATTGTCTCCCTCCAGTCGGCCGGCCCGCGGGCGGCCGCATGCAAGTTTGTTCGAATCCTCGTGGTCCGCGACGCGCGCGGTGGCACCGGATCGTCGTCCGGTTCTGCCTGTTATACGACCGGTGCGCGCGCTTGCCAAACTCCGGCGCTAGGCTTGGCGCTCCAAACGACGGGCCGCGCGCAATGCGGGCCGCTGCGGGCCGACGCGCGCTGATTGAAACATGCGGCCGACGCGGATTGGCGCGCAGGCGGGTGCGTCGTTTGTCGGACGAATGGCTCGACGTGCGGCGACCCACGCCGATGTGAAGGGGCTGCAACAAATGTTGCATTGCAATAAAGCGGCCGGTGAAGTATGGGCGCGGCGTGTTTTTTGTTGGCTTATATTACGGAGCATTACGGTCGCAGCGACGCAATGTAATGCGGCTCAAAACCGGATGGCCGCGCTTCGCAAGGAGAACGAGGCGATCCGTGCGATGACGATCGCACGTCCACCGTCCGGCAGCCTGCGTCGGTGCACCGATGCTGCAACTGCACACCAATCGATGCGGGTCGCCGCGGATCGCATGTGCCGCCTTTCGATCCGCGCCAGCGTTTGAAAATTACGATTTGACTCATGCCCCGCTTTCGGTTGAAGCTAATAGCTTGCTGTCCGAAGGGGGCTGTGCCTGCATGAGTTCGACCTTGACCGTTCGTCGTATCGCTGCCGATCAGGGCGGCGTGTATCGCGAACTCCGCGCTGCATCGCTGCGTGAGCCCTACGCGCCCGGCGAAGCGCCGGAGGCCGAATTGCTGACCGTCGAAGCGGACGCAGCGTCGGCGATCGCCGCGCAGCGCGCCGTGTCCGACGAGTCGACGACTTTCCTGCTGTACACCGAAGGCCATCCGGCCGGCATGATCGGCGCGTATTTCGACAACACGCCCGATCGGCGCGCGTTCGTCAGCGAACTGTGGGTCGCGCATGCGGTGCGTCACCTGCGCGGCGGCGTGCTGCTGCTGGAGACGGCTACCGCATGGCTCGCCGAGCGCGGCGCCACCGACGTTTACGCGTGGATCGCCGACGCGAACCGCAACGCGGTCCGCTTCTACGAGCGCGCGGGTTTCGGCAACACCGGCGAACATGCGCCGATCGCGCGGATGCCCGGCGCGATGAAATCGCTGTTCGTGTCGCAGGTGAAGCACTGACGCGGCCTCGACATTCCCAGTTCCGCGCGGCGCGATGAAAGCCCGATCGCCCGCCGGCCCGCCCGCCTGCCGGTTGCGCGTCCGCCCGGGCCGCCGCCACCCCGAGTCCCAAAAATAATGGCCGCACGCGTGGACGCCTGTAAAATACGCAAAAAATTTTTGCAGAGTGTCCATGTCGCTTAAAAAATCGCCATTCTTCGAGCTGCGCAGCGGATCGGTCGATACGTTGCTGTTCACCGTGAAGACGACCGATCTCGATGCGTTGCGTGCCGAACTGGTCAAGCGCTTCGAAGCGACTCCCGAGTTTTTCGCCGACGATGTCGTCGCGATCGACGTCCGCCGCCTGGCTGACGGCGAACGCGTCGCGCTCGCGGACATCCGCCAGATGCTGAACGACGTGCGGATGCGTCCGGTGGGCGTCGTCGCGCTGGCAACGCAGGGCTGGGCGGGGGAAGCCGGCCTGCCGTTGCTGGAGGCGCGCGATCGCCGCGCGCCGGCCGCGAAACCTGCCGACGAAGCGGAACCGGCGGCCGTGCCAGCCGTCGAGACCGCCGCCGCTCCGGCAGCCGCAGCGGCGCCCGAACAGCCGTCGGAGCCCGCGCCGACGCTCGTGCAGGCCGGCGGCCAGACGCTGGTGATCGACCGGCCGTTGCGTTCGGGGCAGCAGATTTACGCGAAAGGAGACCTCGTGGTGCTCGCGCCGGTCAGTCACGGCGCGGAAATCATCGCGGAAGGCAATATCCACATCTACGCGCCGCTGCGCGGCCGCGCCCTCGCGGGCGTGCACGGCAATCACGACGCGCGCATTTTCTGCACGTGTCTCGAACCGGAACTGATTTCGATCGCGGGTATCTATCGAACGACCGAGAACCCGCTGCCCGCCGACGTACTGGGCAAATCGGTGCAGATCCGGCTCGAAGAGGAAAAACTGATGATCGAACCGCTGCGCCTGACGTAATTCACGCGGTGCGCTCCGGATCGATCGGCTCTCATTGACGAACACAGGGTATTGGGTAAATGGCAAAAATCATCGTGGTGACCTCGGGCAAGGGCGGCGTGGGCAAGACGACGACGAGCGCGAGCTTCGCGTCGGGTCTCGCGCTGCGCGGCCACAAGACGGCCGTGATCGACTTCGACGTCGGCCTGCGCAACCTCGATCTCATCATGGGCTGCGAGCGTCGCGTCGTGTATGACCTCGTGAACGTGATCCAGGGCGAAGCGAACCTGAACCAGGCGCTGATCAAGGACAAGAAGTGCGAGAACCTGTTCATCCTGCCGGCGTCGCAGACGCGCGACAAGGATGCACTGACGCGCGACGGCGTCGAAAAGGTGCTGAACGATCTCGTCGCGATGGACTTCGAATACATCGTCTGCGATTCGCCGGCCGGTATCGAAGCCGGCGCGCTGCACGCGATGTACTTCGCGGATGAAGCGCTGATCGTCACGAACCCGGAAGTATCGTCGGTGCGCGATTCGGACCGCATTCTCGGCATCCTGTCGTCGAAGACGAAGCGCGCGACCGAAGGCAAGGAACCGATCAAGGAACACCTGCTGATCACGCGTTACAGCCCGAAGCGCGTGAGCGAAGGCGAGATGCTGTCGCTCGAGGACATCAGCGAGATCCTGCGCATCAAGCTGATCGGCGTGGTGCCCGAATCGGAAGCCGTGCTGCACGCGTCGAACCAGGGTTTGCCGGCCGTGCATATCGACGGCACGGACGTCGCGGAAGCGTACAAGGACGTCGTCGCCCGCTTCCTCGGCGAGGACAAGCCGCTGCGCTTCACTGATTACCAGAAGCCGGGCCTGCTGCAGCGCCTCTTCGGCAGCAAGTAACGGAGGCCGCCCATGTCCATCCTTTCGTTTCTCCTCGGCGAGAAGAAGAAGTCCGCATCGGTCGCGAAGGAGCGCCTGCAGCTCATCATCGCGCACGAGCGGGTCGGCGGCCGGCCGCCGGCCGATTACCTGCCGGCGCTGCAGAAAGAGCTCGTCGCGGTCATCTCGAAGTACGTTCATATTTCGGACGATGACATCCGCGTGAGCCTCGAGCGCCAGGACGATCTCGAAGTCCTCGAAGTGAAGATCGAGATTCCGCAAGCCTGACGCTTGGCGCGTGTCCCTCCGCACGGCGGTGCCCGCCGCCGTGCGCGTCTTACGCCCTGTTGCACTTTCGGGCACGCCGTAACACGGCGCCTGTCGGCCGCAAGCGACCCTCCCGCATTGAACGAATACGCTCGCGTTACTTGTTCAACCAGGAGGTTGTGATGGCTGTCTCTACCGTTTCACGTCGCATCGTTTCGCTCGCGCTGTTGGCCGCGGGCCTGTCGGCCGTCGTCGCACCGTTTGCCGCGCATGCGGACGAGATTCTCGTCGGCACGCCCGTGATCGCGCCGCAGGGGCGCATGGTCATCGCGGAGCCGGTCGCCGTGCGCACCGAGGAAATCGTCGTCGTCGCGCCGAATGCGCCGCCGCCGGTACGCTATGAAGTCGTGCCGGCCACGCGCGTGGGCTACGTGTGGGAGCGCGGACACTGGCACTGGGACCATGGCCGCTACGTATGGATCGGCGGCCACTGGGAAACCGAGCGCGTCGGCATGCAATGGGTGCCGGGGCATTGGGACCAGCGCGGTCCGAACTGGTTCTGGACGCGCGGCCACTGGGCTTGAGGCAGACGCGCGATGAAAAGAACCGCAATCGCCATCGCGCTCGTCGCGATCACGCTGGCCGGATGCATCGTCGTGCCCGCGCGGCCGGTCTACTACCGGCCGGCGCCCGTCGTGATCTACTGAGCGTCGCGCGGGCCGTGCTGTTGCGCCGGGCCGTTTGCGTCGGTCGCGGCCGGCCCGGCATCGTGCGGCGTCGCCGTGTCCGCGGCGCTGTCGGCTGCCGCCGCAGCGGCCGGCTCGTTACCGCTTTCGTCGCGCAGCGTGTCGAGCGGATCGGCGGGGGCCGCGGTTGCATCCTGGGGTTCGGTCACGCCGGTCATGTTGTCCGCCGCGGCCGCTGCGGTTGCCGCGGCCGGCGCGGCGGCCGCGACGGGCGGCGCGAGATAGCGCTGCGCGAGCGTTTCGTAGAGCGGCGGCGCGAAAAAGCGCGATACCCGGCTCGATACCAGCGCGGTCGCCATCAGCGAAATCACGAGCGCATGACCGTTGATCATTTCCATCACGATCACGAACGACGTGATCGGCGCCTGCGTGACGGCGGCCAGATAGCCGACCATCGCGAGCGCGATCAGCATCGGCAGGCTCATGTTGCTGAACACGGCATGCAGCACGTTGCCGAAGCCGGCGCCGATCGACAGCGACGGCGCGAAGATCCCGCCCGGGATGCCCGGCAGGTACGACGCGACCATCGACACCATCTTCAGGAGCGGATAGAACACCGACAACTGCTGACTGCCGTCGAGCAGGCCGCGCGCCTCCGCATAGCCGCTGCCGAACGTCGTGCCGCCGGACACGAGCCCGACGACGGCGATCGTGAAGCCGCACAGTGCGGCGAACGCGACCGGCCGCTCGCGATACAGGCCCAGCAGTTGCGTGGGCAGCCAGCGCCCCGTATTCAGCAACAACCAGCAGAACAGGCCGCCCGCGATGCCCGTCACGATCGCGGTGACCAGCACCGCGACCGCCAGTAGCTTCGGGAAATGGAGCCCGGCGTTGATCGTGCCGAAATACGTGTAGTTGCCGTTCAGCCCGAGCGCGACGACGCCGGCGAGGATGATCGCGGTGATCAGCACGCCGCTGGCACGCGCGGAGAAGCTGCGGGTCAGTTCCTCGATCGCGAACACGATGCCCGCGAGCGGCGTGTTGAATGCGGCCGACAGCCCGGCCGCGGCGCCGGCCAGCACGAGCTGGCGTTCGATCTGCGCGTTCGAGCGCGGGTAGAAGCGTCGCAGGTTGAACATCAGCGCCGCACCGACCTGCACGGTCGGCCCTTCGCGGCCGATCGTGAAGCCGCCGAGGATGCCGAGGAACGAGATCAGCACCTTGCCGAACAGAATGCGCAGCGTCAGCAGCCGGGCGCCGAATGCGCTCGGGCTGGCATGCAGCGTCGCGATCACCTGCGGGATGCCGCTGCCCTCGGCGCCGCGGAAAAAGCGACGTGTCATCCATGCCGACAACGCGGCGATCGCCGGGGTCAGCAGCAGCGGCAGCCAGACGGCGTGATCGCGCATCGCGCGGAAAGTCTCGTAACCCCAGTCGATCAACCGGGCGTACAGGACGGCTGCGAGGCCGACGACGATCGCACCGAGCCAGAAAACTCCGTATTGGCGCCAGATTCGCAGCGAGCGGCGGGTGAGGGCGGGAAACAGCGCGGGAAGGGCAGGGCGCGGCATTGGCTCGGGCCGGAGGGCAAAGAGTGGATTATAAAAAGAACGGGATGCCAGCGGGGGCGTCAAAGGTTCTTAGTGAGCGACAAAAATCCACAAAGAGATGCAATTTGTTGCAAATGTAATGTTGGCGTAATTTCTGCGCACAGCAACCTCGTTAGCATGCCAAGGTGGCCAGTCAAGAATCCCGCAAATCGTGAAACGCATCCTTATCGTGAAAGTGACGTCGCTCGGCGACGTCGTCCAGACGCTGCCCGTCGTCGCCGACCTGCATCGCGCGTTCCCCGGCGTGACGGTCGACTGGGCCGTGGACGAATCGTGCGCGGAGGTCGTACGCTGGCATCCGGGTGTGAGCGCCGTCCTGGGCGCGCCGCTGCGCCGCTTCAAGAAACTGCGCAATGCCGGCGACCTGAAGGCGATCTCGGCCTCGATCGGCGCATTGCGCGCGCACCGGTACGACGCGGTCATCGATCTGCACGGTGTCTACAAGAGCGCGATCATTGCGTCGCTCGCGCGTGCCGCGCGCCGTTTCGGCTACCAGACGCAGGATCTCGGCGAAACGGGCGCGCGTTTCGCGTATTCGCACCGCTTCGGTCCGCGGCCGGACTGCGATGCATGGCACGGGATGCGCGTGAGTGCCGGCGAAGCGCTCGGCTACGTGCCCGAAGGGGCTGCCACGTATGGCATCGTCGCCCCGCAGGATGCAAGCCTGCCGGCTGCCGTGACGGATGCCGGGCCGTTCATGCTGCTGTTCCATGCGACGTCCAATCCCGACAAGAAATGGCCGGCCGAGCACTGGGCCGCGCTTGCCACGGAGATGATGGCGCGCGGCGTGCGCGTGCTGCTGCCGTGGGGATCGGCGGCCGAGCATGACGACGCGCGGGATATCGCCGCGCGTGCGCCGGGGGCGATCGTGTTACCGGCGATGACGGTGCGTGAGCTCGGTGCGGCGCTTGGCCGAGCCGCACTCGTGGTGGGCGTCGATACCGGATTCGTGCACATGGCGCACGCACTGCAGCGGCCGACCGTGATGATTTTCGTCGCGACGTCGCGCCACCATTGCGGCATCGGCGGCGCGCCGCATGCGCTGTCGATCGGCGAGCCGGGCGCGATGCCGACCGTCGACGAGGCGCTGGGCGCGATCGATGCGGTCTGCCCCGCCTATGGCACGTTGCGCGCGCGGCTGTCCGCCTGACGCGGCGCGGCGGCCGTGATCACGCCAGCAACGCCTCGACCGTGACGACGGCGGCGATGGCCGCCAGATTCGCCAGCAGCGCCTCGAACACGAGACCGCGCCAGGTTTTCGGCCGGAACCGCAGCGCGAGCAGTAGCGCGCCGCCCAGTGCGAGCGCGAGGATCAGGACGAGGTCGGCATTGGCGAGGCGGATATTCATCGCGGCGGCTCCTTGTCGGGGCGGGTCCCCGGGCGCGCGACGGTGCGCCCAGGATCGAGTATAGGCATCGCCCGCCGCCCTGCAACCCGGGCCGCCCCGGAGGGTCAGACGAGCGACGCGTCGCGCGTTTCGCGCATCAGCAGGACGCCGATCAGGCTGATCGCCGCCGCCACAGACACATAGCCGCCGACCCACGACAGCCCGCCGCGCGCGGCCAGCAATTGCGCGATATACGGTGCGATCGACGCACCGAGAATCCCACCGAGGTTGTACGCGACGCCCGCGCCCGTATAGCGGACGTTGGTCGGGAACAATTCCGGCAGCAGCGCGCCCATCGGGGCGAACGTCACCCCCATCAGGAACAGCTCGATCGTCAGGAACAGCGCGACGAGCGGCATCGAGCCGCTGCCGAGCAGCGGTTCCATCGCGAACCCCGACAACAGCGCGGCGATCGCGCCGACGACCAGCACCGGCTTGCGCCCGAAGCGGTCCGACGCCCATGCGGACAGCGGCGTCGCGAGCCCCATGAAGACGACCGCGAAACACAGCAGGCCGAGGAAGCTCTGGCGCGGAATATGCAGCGCCGACACGCCGTACGACAGCGAGAACACCGTCGAGATGTAGAACAGCGTGTAGCAGACGACCATCGCGAGCGCGCCGAGCAGCGTCGGCCGCCAGTGCTGCGTGACGAGCGTCGCGACCGGCACGCGCACGCGCTCGTTGCGGTCGAGGGCCGCCTGGAACGCGGGCGTTTCGGTGATCTTGAGCCGCACGTACAGGCCGAGCGCGACGAGTACCGCGCTGACGAGAAACGGGATGCGCCAGCCCCAGCTGCGGAACTGCTCGTCGGACAGCGACAGCGCGAGCGCGAAGAACAGGCCGTTCGACATCAGGAAGCCGACCGACGGCCCCAGTTGCGGGAACATTCCGAACCAGCCGCGCTTGCCCTGCGGCGCATGCTCGGTCGCGAGCAGCGCCGCGCCGCCCCATTCGCCGCCGAGGCCGATCCCCTGGCCGAAGCGCAGCACGCACAGCAGCACCGGCGCGAGCGCGCCGATCGTGTCGTAGCCGGGCACGAAGCCGATCGCGGTGGTGGACACGCCCATCACGAGCAGCGAGGCGACGAGCGTCGACTTGCGGCCGATGCGGTCGCCGAAGTGCCCGAACAGGAACGAGCCGATCGGGCGCGCGATGAAGGCGATGCCGAACGTGACGAACGCCGACAGCGCTTGCGCGGTCGCAGAGCCGTGCGGGAAGAATACGGGGCCGATGACGAGCGCGGCGGCCGTCGCGTACACGTAGAAATCGTAGAACTCGATCGCGGTGCCGATGAAGCTCGCGAACACGATGCGCCGGTGGCTGACGGCGCTGGCCGAACCGGTTGCGTGTGCAACGGCCGGGGGGGATGCGGACATGGATGTCTCCGTTTTGTCGTTGGGGTGCTCGGCCGAGCGTACGCTCGGGCAGGCGACGGCCTGCCGGGAGCGGCCGGGCAAATGAGTGATGCGGATGACGCGGTGGCGGCGTGGACGCGCGCCGTGGCGCGGACGTCACCCGCCGGTCGACGATGGAGACGGGTAGGTCGTCGCCGCCCGGTGCTGGCGTGGTCGGCTCGCTTGCCGGGTGGGGCGTGCGAACGCACGCGCGGCGTGATGGCCGCGCGAGTGCGGAAAATTATAGCCAGCGCCGCCGCTCACCGGCAATCGGGCCGCGGCGGCGCATCAATCGATCGATTGCGCCTGCGCGGAGGCGGTGCTTTGCAGCTGGAAGTGGCCGTCGTCGTTGAAGAGCCAGCCTTCCATCAGTTCGAGCCGGCCGTTGCCGTCGAGCAGCCGCGACGGCGGCGCCGGCAGCGGAGCCGAGCGGCGCAGCGACGCGAGCGCGAGCGCTTCCGCTTCGCTGTCGCCGTTGCTGCGATAGACGGATGCGTTGACGACGCGGCCACTGCCATCGACGGTGAAGGCGACGACGACGAGCGAACGGAGCATGGCCTGCGGTGTGCCGTGCAGCATGCCGGACGGATTGCGTTCGGCGACACGATGCGCGACCTCGACGCGATACTGGTCGAGGTTGCCGCTGCGTATGACCGACGGAATCGTCAGCACCGAGCGTAGCGACGAAGGCGGCGTGATCGTGCACGCGGCAAGCAGGGCGACGGCGGCCAGCGCGGCAACACGCAGCCGGGCGATGCACGGACGGAGAAGGGGGCGCATGAGGTAATGGCCGGGAGGGACGATAAAAAAATGATAGGCGCCCCGGCGCGAGACGATATGGGGAGAAACGCATAGCGCGCTGGATCGGCCGCCGGGATCGCTGATGATGACGGCCGGGCGCCGCGTCGAGCAACCGTGCAACGTGCGTCGTGATGTGACGCGACATGTGACAGCGGCCGCGGCGGACGCGCGTGTTGCAAGGTTGAAAGCCACGGCACGCTGCGATCGATCGTCCGGCTGGCGCAGCGGTCCGCCGATGCGGCAATCTCGACCGCACCTCCCGGGCAATCGCCGGCGACGTGCGTCGGCCGGTTCAGAAGCCGTGCGTGACGAGCGACAGTACCGACAGGTCGGGGTGCGTGCCGTCGATGATGCTCTTGCCGATGTGGATGGCTTCGTGGGTCGCCTCGTCGAGGCTCGCGAAGCTTTCCTCGCCGTCCGCGTGAAACGGCACCGCATGGCCTGGCAGCGCCGGATTCACGCCCGGATGGCATACGTAGCCGGCGTAGGTATAGCGCGTGTCGCTGCCTGGCAGCGTGGCCGGCACGACATGGATCTCGAAGCCTTCGTAATCGACGTGGTCCGTCGCGGTCGACAGGTCGGTCATGGCGATCTCCGTGTGCCGCGCGCAGGGGTGGCGCGTGCGGCATCGAATACATCGAACACGCGGCGGCGTTCGTGTCGCCGTGTTGAACGAATTCTAGGCGATGGCGGGGCGGGCCGGGAGGCGTCCGGCTGTGTGCGGCGGCAGGCGTCCGGGCGCGCGTACTGCGTCGATCCGGCGCCGGTTCCATCAGCGAGCGACGGAAATGCGGATCATCGTATTTTTCGCGTCGGGCGCCGGTGCGCTGCTTGACGTGCTGGTCCGGTTTGCATGACTGAGCGCCGCCGCCCGTGCCCGCCGGGCGGGTGCCGCGCGAGGCGCGGCGTGAACGCACGTTCCGTCTCGACCGACGGCGCGCGTCGCACCGCGACTTCGCTACTTGCAGCGCGCGTCCTTGCGCTGCACGACGACGATCACCGGATACTTCTGGCCATGGTCGAGTTCCACGCGCGCGACGACGGTCAGCGTCGCCGGATCGGAATCGTCATACACGCTGACCTGTTCGTTGCGCAGGTAGGTCACGCCGGTGCAGTTCGACGTGCGTCCGTCGTCGCCCACCTTGCACTGAAGCTCGTTGTCCTTCAGGTAGTTGTATGGCGACGGGCTCGCGAGATATTCGCTGAGGCCGCGCGGCGAACCGCCGACGCCGGTCACGTACGCGATCGCGCACGACGCCTGCGCGTCGCTGCCGGAGGCGGTGTCGGCCGCTGCATGCGTGCTGACGGCGGCCAGCAGGGCGACGAGCGACGAGACGAGGAAGGGCTTCATGACGTGGATTTCCCGTTTCGCGAATCGGAGCGCGGGATTGTAACGGCATCCGGCGCGACGCGTCGGAACGTGCGGGGCGCGCGCGAGCGGACAAACAAAAACCCCGTCATTCTGCGAATGGACGGGGTTCGGCGAACTTCCTGGCGGAAGCGGTGAGATTCGAACTCACGGACAGTTTCCCGTCGCTGGTTTTCAAGACCAGTGCCTTAAACCGCTCGGCCACGCTTCCACACGAGGCGGCATTGTAACCGAAATGCCGCGTCGTTCATGCGTTCAGTCGTCGCGCAGGAACAATTCCTGCAGGTCGTTGAGGAAACGCTGGCCGAGCGGCGTCGGTGCGATCTGCGTGAAATCGCGCGTGATCAGCCCGCGCCGTTCCGCTTCCTTCAGCGCCGGCTCGATCGTGCTCATCGGCAGGCCCGTGCGTTCCGCGAAGCTGTGCACGGGGAAGCCCTCGACGAGCCGCAGCGTGTTCAGCATGAATTCGAACGGCAGGTCGCGCGCGCCGACTTCACGCTCTTCCTGCACGGCCGTGCCGGCCTTCGCCTGCTCGATGAAGGTCGCCGGATGCTTGTAGCGCGCCTGCCGCAGGATCCGGTTCGGGAACGACAGCTTCGTATGGGCGCCCGCGCCGATCCCGAGATAGTCGCCGAAGCGCCAGTAATTCAGGTTGTGCTTGCACTGATGATTCGGCTTCGCGTATGCGGACACTTCATAGCGCCCGTAGCCGGCTTCGGCCGTGCGCGCATGGATCCATTCCTGCATGTCGGCCGACGCGTCGTCGTCGGGAACGACGGGCGGGAACTTCGCGAACAGCGTATTCGGCTCGAGCGTCAGGTGATACAGCGACAGGTGCGGCGGCGCGAACGCCAGCGCGGTCTCGATGTCGGTGCGGCATTCGTCCAGCGTCTGGTTCGGCAATGCGAACATCAGGTCGAGGTTGAAGTTGTCGAAGTTCTTCGCGGCGATCTCGACGGCCGCGCGTGCCTGCGCGGTGTCGTGAATCCGGCCGAGCGCCTTGAGGTGCGCTTCGTTGAAGCTCTGGATGCCGACCGACAGGCGGTTCACGCCGCTGGCGCGGAACTGCGCGAACTTCGCGGCTTCGAACGTGCCCGGATTCGCCTCGAGCGTGATCTCGGCATCGGCGTCGAGCGGCAAGAGCGCGCGCACGTCGGACAGCATCCGGTCGAGGCCGGCCGCCGACAGCAGGCTCGGCGTGCCGCCGCCGATGAACACGGTATGCACCTGCCGGCCCCACACGAGCGGCAGCGCCTGCTCGAGGTCGGCGCGCAACGCGTCGAGATAGTCGGCTTCCGGGAACCGTTCGCCTTTCCATTCGTGCGAGTTGAAATCGCAGTACGGGCACTTGCGCACGCACCACGGGAAATGCACGTACAGCGCGAGCGGCGGCAGCGACGTGAGACGCACCTGGCCGGGCGACGTGAAGGTCGCGACGACGCGCGCGCCGGTGTCCGCGGCCTGGCTCATGCGACCTCCCGCAGCGAATGGGTATCGAGCAAACTCATGCTTCCTCCGCGAGCCGCGCGAGCAACGCCTTCAGCGCCAGCGCGCGATGGCTGTGCGTGTTCTTCACGGCCGGCTCGAGTTCGGCGGCCGTCGCGCCGAGCGACGGCAGGTAGAAATACGGGTCGTAGCCGAAACCGTGTTCGCCGCGCGGCGTATCGACGATCTCGCCGGCCCAGCGCCCTTCGGCGAACAGCGGTTCCGGATCGTCCGCATGGCGGACGAGCGCGAGCACGCAGCAGTAGTACGCGCGCCGGTCGTCGACGCCGCGCAGTTGCTCGACGAGATACGCGTTGTTCGCCGCGTCGCCCTTGTCGCGGCCCGCGCGCTGCGCGTAGCGTGCCGAATAGACGCCCGGCGCGCCGCGCAGCACGCGCACGCACAGGCCCGAATCGTCGGCGATCGCCGGCAGCCCGGTGAGCCGCGAAGCGTGGCGTGCCTTGGTCAGCGCGTTCTCGATGAACGTGCCG
Source organism: Burkholderia sp. KCJ3K979 (assembly GCF_016759955.1). Classification (NCBI taxonomy): domain Bacteria; kingdom Pseudomonadati; phylum Pseudomonadota; class Betaproteobacteria; order Burkholderiales; family Burkholderiaceae; genus Burkholderia; species Burkholderia sp. KCJ3K979. The sequence goes on along the minus strand of NZ_JACFYV010000016.1, from coordinate 25,315 downwards.
AACGGCTCTTCCGCCTCCGGCACCGCGAGTTCGCCCTGCGGGACGATCTCGATGCCGACCGTCGAGAACAGCGCGGTGAATTCGCGCAGCTTGCCCGGGTTGTTCGACGCGAGAACGATGCGCGACAGCGGCGCGACGGTACGGTCGTCAGGCATGGCTCGCACCCAGGACCTCTTTCTGCAACTGCACCAGCTCGGCGATCCCGCCCTGCGCGAGGTCGAGCAGCGCGTTCATCTCGGCGCGCGAGAACGGCACGCCTTCGGCGGTGCCCTGGACTTCGACGAAGCCGCCCGCGCCCGTCATCACGACGTTCATGTCGGTGTCGCAGCGCGAATCTTCCGCGTAGTCGAGGTCGAGCACGGGCGCGCCTTCGTACACGCCGACCGAGATCGCGGCGACGTGGTCGGTGATCGGCGAGCGCGCGAGCTTGCCGGCCGCGATCAGCGTCGACACGGCGTCGTGCGCGGCGACGAACGCGCCGGTGATGCTGGCCGTGCGCGTGCCGCCGTCGGCCTGGATCACGTCGCAGTCGATATGGATCGTGCGCGGGCCGAGCGCCTCGAGATCGAACACCGCGCGCAGCGCGCGGCCGATCAGGCGCTGAATTTCCTGCGTGCGGCCCGTCTGCTTGCCGCGTGCGGCCTCACGGTCGCTGCGCGTGTGGGTCGCGCGCGGCAGCATCCCGTATTCGGCAGTCAGCCAGCCTTGCCCGCGCTCGCGCAGGAACTCGGGCACGCGCTCGGCGACGCTCGCGGTGCAGAGCACCTTGGTATCGCCGAATTCGACCAGCACGGAGCCTTCGGCGTGTTTCGTGTAGTGGCGCGTGAGGGCGACCTTGCGCAGTTCGTCGGCGCGGCGGCCGCTCGGGCGGGAAACGGAAGACGTCATGGGGAAGTCGCGGAAGGAGAGGAAACCCCGATTTTAGCGCCGAACGGCGGGCGTGCCCGGCGGGGTGGTCCGCAAAAATGGGATAATGCGCGCTTCCCGCCCCGCGCCTTCCGATGCGCCGGGCGCCTCGATGTATTCCCCGCCCGCGAGGGCACCAGACGGCGAGACGAACCATGATCTACAGCATGACGGGCTACGCGAGCGCGACGCGCGAACTTGCGACGGCTGCCGGCAACGGCGGCACCAGCGTGTCGGTCGAACTGCGCACCGTGAACTCGCGCTTCCTCGATCTCAATTTCCGGATGCCGGACGACGTGCGTGCGTGCGAACCCGCGCTGCGCGAAATGCTGATGAACAAGCTGTCGCGCGGCAAGGTCGACGTGCGGATCAACCTGCAGCGCGGCGAGCAGAGCATCGGCGCGGGCGCGCTGAACCAGTCGGCGCTCGGCCAGCTTGCCGAGCTGGAGCGCGCGGTGCTCGATTCGTTCCCGGGCGTCGGCCGCCTGCGCGCGGGTGAAGTCCTGCGCTGGCCCGGCGTGCTCGCCGAGAGCGGCGTGTCGGCCGAGGCGATCCGTGACGCGGTGCTTGCCTGCGGCAAGGAGGCGATCGGCGAGCTCGTCGTCGTGCGTTCGCGCGAAGGCGCGCAACTGGCGACGATGCTGCTGTCGAACGTCACCGAGATGGAGGCGATCGTCGCGCGCATCACGCCGCTCGTGCCGGAGCTGATCGCGAAGCATCAGCAGAAGATCGTCGAGCGGCTGCAGGAAGCGCTCGGCCTCGCGGCGCCCGAAGGCGGCTCGACGGTCGTCACGCGCGAGGAAGCCGCGGAGCGCATCCGTCAGGAAGTGACGATGTACGGAATCCGGATCGACATCGCGGAAGAGCTGTCGCGGCTCACCGCGCACCTGAATGAAACGCGTCACGTGATCGAGAAGGGCGGCCGCGTCGGCAAGCGTCTCGACTTCATGATGCAGGAACTGAATCGCGAAGCGAACACGCTCGGCTCGAAGGCGGCGGCGAAGGAACTCGCCGACGCGTCGATGGCGCTGAAGCTGCTGATCGAGCAGATGCGCGAGCAAGTGCAAAACCTGGAGTAACAGCAACATGACCGACCCTAACCGCGACGGCCACGCGTCGCATTCGCTGCATGGCGGCGTCTATCCCGGTAACCTGTTCATGGTCGTCGCGCCGTCGGGCGCCGGCAAGTCGACGCTCGTGAATGCGCTGCTGTCGAAGGACCGCGACATCTGCCTGTCGATCTCGTACACGACGCGCAAGCCGCGCCCGGGCGAGCAGGACGGCCAGCACTACCACTTCACGACCGTCGAGGATTTCCGCGCGCGTCACGCGGCGCACGAATTCCTCGAGAGCGCGGAAGTGCACGGCAACTACTACGGCACGTCGCGCGTCTGGATCGAAGAGCAGATGAGGAACGGCCACGACGTGCTGCTCGAAATCGACTGGCAGGGTGCGTTGCAGGTGAAGAAGCAGTTCCGCAACGCGGTCGGCATCTTCATCCTGCCGCCGTCGCTCGATGCGCTCGAAGAGCGCCTGAAGAAGCGCGGCCAGGACGAACCGAACGTGATCACGCGGCGCCTGCTGGCCGCCGGCAGCGAGATCGCGCACGCGTCGGAAGCGGAATACGTGGTGATCAACGAGAATTTCGAGCGTGCGCTCGCGGAACTCGAATGCATCGTCGCGGCGACGCGCCTGCGTTTTGCTTCGCAGTACGCGCGACACACGGAGCTGTTCATCGACCTCGGCGTCCATCTGCCCCACGCGGAATGACGCGGGGCACGAGGGACATAAGGTAGAATAAGGACTATATTCAGAAGGAATTACCAACATGGCTCGCATTACCGTCGAAGACTGCCTGAAGCAAATCCCGAACCGCTTCGAACTGGCGCTCGCCGCCACCTACCGCGCGCGGCAGCTCGCGCAAGGCCATACGCCGAAAATCGAAAGCCGCGACAAGCCGACCGTCGTCGCGCTGCGCGAAATCGCCGCCGGCCAGGTCGGCGTCGAGATGCTGAAGAAGGTGCCGGTGTAACGCGCATCCGGCCCGTTCCAGCCATGTAGTCCACGCGCGCAACGACTCGACCTGGAGGCGAATATGAGCACCACCCCATCGTCCGCCTCCGCGGATTCGACCACCGAAGCCACGGCCCAGTCGCCTGCGCGCCAGTACATCGACGCGGTCCTCGAACAGTCCTTCCGGCATCTGTTCGGGCCGACCGCCACACCGGAGCAGCCGCGCAAGCACGGCGTCGTTTCGATCGCGAAACTGACGGCCGCGCTTGCCGAGTATCTCGCTCCGGACGAAATCAAAGAGGTCAAGGCGGCGTTCCACTTCAGCGACGAAGCCCACCTCGGTCAATATCGCCAGAGCGGCGAGCCCTACATCACCCATCCCGTCGCCGTCGCGGAAATCTGCGCCGGCTGGAAGCTCGACGCGCAGGCCGTGATGGCCGCGTTGCTGCACGACGTGATGGAAGACCAGGGCGTGACCAAGAACGAGCTGGCCGAGCGATTCGGCCCGAAGGTCGCCGAGCTGGTCGACGGCCTGTCGAAGCTCGACAAGATGGAATTCCGCAGCCGCGAGGAAGCGCAGGCGGAAAACTTCCGCAAGATGCTGCTCGCGATGGCGCGCGACGTGCGCGTCATTCTCGTCAAGCTCGCCGATCGCCTGCACAACATGCGCACGCTCGGCGCGGTGCCGATGGAAAAACGCCGCCGCGTCGCGCGGGAAACGCTCGACATCTATGCGCCGATCGCGCACCGGCTCGGGTTGAACAACACGTATCGCGAGCTGCAGGACATGAGCTTCGCGAACTTCAACCCGCATCGCTACGCGACGCTCGAGAAGGCGGTGAAGGCCGCGCGCGGCAATCGCCGCGAAGTGATCAGCAAGATCCTCGAGGCCGCGCAGCGCGCGATGGCCGACGCGAAGATCGACGCCGAGATCACCGGCCGCGAGAAAACCATCTACAGCGTCTATCGCAAGATGCGCGACAAGCAGCTGTCGTTCTCGCAGGTGCTCGACGTGTACGGCTTCCGTGTCGTCGTCGACAGCCCGCTCGACTGCTACACGTGCATCGGCGCGTTGCACGCGCTGTACAAGCCGGTGCCCGGCAAGTTCAAGGATTACATCGCGATCCCGAAGATCAACGGCTATCAGTCGTTGCACACGACGCTCGTCGGCCCGTTCGGCGCGCCGATCGAGTTCCAGGTGCGTACGCGCAAGATGCACGAGATCGCCGAGGCGGGGGTCGCCGCGCACTGGCTATACAAGAACGGCAGCGCGGATCTCAGCGACGTGCAGAAGCGCGCGCATCAGTGGCTGAAGTCGCTGCTCGACATCCAGAGCGAAGCGGGCGATTCGAGCGAATTCCTCGAGCACGTGAAGATCGACCTGTTCCCCGACGCGGTCTACGTGTTCACGCCGAAGTCGAAGATCATGGCGCTGCCGCGCGGCGCGACGGCGCTCGATTTCGCGTATTCGATCCACAGCGATCTCGGCAACCAGTGCGTGGCCGTGAAGATCAACAACGAACTGCTGCCGCTGCGCACCGAATTGAAGAGCGGCGACATCGTCGAGGTGATCACCGCGCCGTATTCGAAGCCGAACCCTGCATGGCTCGGCTTCGTGCGCACCGGCAAGGCACGCTCGGCGATCCGTCACTATCTGAAGACGATGCGCCTGAACGAGTCCGTGCAGCTGGGCGAGCGGCTCGTCGACCAGAGCCTGAAGGGCTATGGTCTCGCGCTGGCCGATGTCGAGCCGGAAGTGTGGGAGAAGCTCGTGCAGTGGACGGGCAACAAGAGCCGTCAGGAAATCTTCGCGGACATCGGCCTCGGCCGTCGCGTCGCCGCGGTGATGGCCAAGCGCATCGAGGTGCTGATGAGCGGCCGCGACGCGGACGACGATCTGCCGAAGTCCGAGCGGCATCCCGCGCATCATGCGCCGCCGGTCGTGATTACCGGCACCGAAGGGATGTCCGTGCAGTTGTCCGCATGCTGCCGGCCGATCCCGGGCGACGCGATCATGGGTTACATCGGCATCGGTCTGGGCATGGCGATTCATACGACGGACTGCCGTGTCGCGCAGCGCATCCATCGCCGCGATCCGGGCCGCTGGATCGACGTCGAATGGGCGCCGCAGCCGGGCCGCCTGTTCGATGTCGCGGTGAAGGCGTTGGTGAAGAACACGAAGGGCATCTTTGCGCGCGTCGCGGCGGACATCACGTCGGCCGACGCGAACATCGTCCATATCGCGATGGACGAGGATCTGACGCACGAATCGACGGTGCTGCGCTTCGTGATCCAGGTCAGCGACCGCGTGCATCTCGCGAACGTGATGCGGCGCGTGAGAACCAATCCCGACGTGATGCGGATCATGCGCGAGCGCTCGACCGACGACGGTGCGCATGCGCGCCATGACGGCGGCATGCGTATCGAGCGCGAGCGGCAGGACTACTGACGCTCACGTGCCCTGGCGGGTGGATTCGATGCTCGACGGACGGCGGCCAATGGCCGCCGTTTTCATTGACGCGGCCGAAAGGGCGCGTGACGTTGCCGGCGCGTTGCCGAAGGCGTGCGGGCGATGGTGCGAGTGAGGAGGGCGGGCGCAAAAAGAAAAAGGGCTTTCCCGAAGGAAAGCCCTTTTAAGGTGGCGCGGCTGGCAGGATTCGAACCCACGACCCCTTGGTTCGTAGCCAAGTACTCTATCCAACTGAGCTACAGCCGCACGCAAAACGGTACTGCTTCAACTGTCGGAACCTTCTGCGATGGGAAGGCCCCCAAAAAAGTGGCGCGGCTGGCAGGATTCGAACCCACGACCCCTTGGTTCGTAGCCAAGTACTCTATCCAACTGAGCTACAGCCGCACGCAACAACAAACTTCTACTGCTTCGAACTGAAAGGGCCTTCGGTTCGGAAGGCCCTCGAAAAAGTGGCGCGGCTGGCAGGATTCGAACCCACGACCCCTTGGTTCGTAGCCAAGTACTCTATCCAACTGAGCTACAGCCGCACGCAGAAGCGGAAGTATAGCAGAGTCGTATAAAAAGGGAAGCCTTATTCGCGAATTTGGTGCCATGGCCTTGGCCGGCCGCCCTTCGTGTACCCTTGGGGGATCAGTCATCCACGTTGAATCTGCATCATGAACAAGGCGTTTGTCAAAGAGTCGGACGGTGACGACGATCTCGACCAGGCTCAACCCGCGATTCCCGCGGGTGCGAAAAACTACATCACGCCGGCGGGCCACAAGCGGCTGCGGGACGAGCTGCTGAACCTGATCGACGTCGAGCGCCCCGAGGTCGTGCGGCTCGTGTCGTGGGCCGCATCGAACGGCGACCGGTCGGAGAACGGCGACTACATCTACGGCAAGCGGCGGCTTCGGGAGATCGATCGCCGCATCCGCTTCCTGACGAAGCGACTCGACCTCGCCGAAGTCGTCGACGCGAGCCGGCAGGAGAATGTCGACCAGGTGTTCTTCGGCGCGACGGTCGATTACGAGACGCCGGACGGCGAGGATCACACGGTGACGATCGTCGGGATCGACGAGGTCGACCTCGATCGCGGCTGCGTCAGCTGGATTTCGCCCGTCGCGCGTGCGCTGATCAAGGCGAAGATCGGCGACACCGTCACGCTGATGACGCCGGCCGGCCCGCAGCCGATCGACATACTCGACGTCCGGTATCCGGGGCGGGGCGACGCCTGAGCGTATCGGTCCGATGCAGCCAAGTAAAAGCGCCCCGACGGGGCGCTTTTTTATTCGCGTGTACGTTGCGTTGGCGTTGCCGGTTGCTCAGAAGCGATGGCGCAGGCCGGCGGTCACCGCGATCTGCTTGTTGGTCGACGAAGCGCCACCGAGGCCATTGACATAGGCGCCGATGCCCAGGCCGTCCGTGCTGACTCGCTGATACACGCCTTGCACATACACGTCGGTCCGCTTGGACAGCGCATAGTCGGTCTGCAGGTTGAACTGATTCCAGCCCGGATGACGGCCGTCCAGGAAGCCGGCGGTGTACGTGTACGACCCGGCCAGCGACAAGGCCGGCGTGAGCGCGTAGCGCGCGTTCACTTCGTAGTTGTTGAAGCGGGCGAACGTGCCGTCGAGACCTAGGCCGCTCGACACGCCCGAGGCACCCGCGGAGATGCCGAGCGCCCGGTTCACACGCGTTTGCGTGAATACGAAGCCGGCCGTTGCGGGGCCGAACGTGTAGTTCAGGCCGCCGCCGAACACGCGCTGACGCTTGCCGACGAACGTGTTGTCGCCTGCCACCGCGCCGGCGCTGTTGGTGACCGCAGCTGCCGTGAGCCCCGAGATGTCATTGTTCAACTGCAGGTAGCCGGCGCCGATGTTGAAGCCGGCGTAGGTATACGACACCCCCGCGCTGTATGCACGGTTGTTCGAGAACTGGTTGCTGTTCGAGAAGCCGTACAACGCGCCGAACTTCAGGCCGCCGAAATTGACGCTCGTATATTTGACGGAGTTATTGATCCGGAACGAATTGTTCAGGTTGTCGTTGTCGAACGGGTGGGCAAATTGAGTGCCGCCGAATTGCGTGCCGGTCAGCGACAGCGGCCCGATGTAATCGACGACGCTATCGTATTGGCGACCGAGGGTGACGGAGCCAAACTGGTCTTGCGACAGGCCGACGAACGCCTGGCGGCCGAACTCGCGGCCATTTTGGCCCAGCGTGCCGTTGGCGATGTTGAAGCCGTTCTCCAACACGAAGATTGCTTTCAGTCCGCCGCCGAGATCTTCCGTGCCGCGCAGGCCCCAGCGGCTGCCGTTGATCTGGCCGCTGCGTTCCGACCATGAGCTATGCCCGCCCTGATTGTTCGTGTAGGTGATGCCTGCATCGATCAGGCCGTACAGCGTAACGCTGCTTTGAGCATGGGCTGCGGTAACGAATACACCCGACAACGCGGTGACGATCAGGGTTTTTTTCATGGATCTGTCTCCAAACAGGATGATGTCGATCGAACCTGCGGTGGACTGGCCGTGTTTTGCTTGACGCTGTAGCCGGCCCGGCAGAGCGGCGGTGCGCTTATCAGAAAGCCATCCGCAGTGTACGGAGGGTGCGAAGCGGGGGCGGCTCACGCTTTAAGAAATAGTGTATTTTGGAATCCGCAAAAATTGAAAAACTCGCGGAAACCATTACCTGGTAAGGGTTTGCGGCAGTGCGGCGAAGGGAAATAGCAATCAGGACTGCGTAACGGGTGTTGCGCGATTGCGACAGACGGTCAGCAGCGGACAGGAGCGGCTATAGCGCGATTATTGACACATCGGCAATAGAGGTTTGTGTGGAGCATGGATAATGAAAGGTGGTTCTCTCGCTATACTGCGATCTCTGCTTTCCGAAGCAGACTTTTTCGTTGACGGAAAAGATCTCCAAACCTTTGTCGGCGCGACTTCCCAGTCGCGCTTTTTTTTGCCCCGCTGCCCGCTGCGCTTACCGCGTGTACGAGCGGCGCTTGCGCTTGCCCGCGGGCGTGGCATCTTCTGCTTCGACCGGCGGCGGTGTGTAGGTCCAGTCTTCCATCACGTAGTGACGGGCATCCAGGGGCGATGCGAGCAGGTTCTGCCAGTGATCGCCGTGCCACGTCATATCGAATTCGGTGTCGCACGGCGCTTCGCGCGCGGACTCGGCCAGGGCGCGGGACTTGCGACGTACGCGTCCGAGCCGGCTCGCGAAGCGCTTGATTCCGTCCAGCCACATGACCCTCTCCTTCCTTTCGGCGTTGATTCAGGATCGCAACGTCCCCGGATTTCCGCAACCCGGAAAAAACCCGAGGATTTTACCGGGTCGATTTGTCCCCGGTAGTAATTTCACGGACTGCATTATTAGCGATCCGGTCCCGGTAATATTGACAGGTTTTTGATGCGAACCAATTAATCAAAGGCGATGGTGTACCGATTCCAGTGGTATTAGCGTCTTTTCGATAAAAGAGCCGCCAAAAATTTTCTTGACGCACCCGGATTGTCCAATTTATAAAGTCAGCACTCCGTCCTCGGGCGGCGTGCTGGTGCGGGTGCCGGCACAATGTTTCGGGATTTCGGGTAACGGCTATAAAAATAGCTTTTTTGATCTTATCGAGTGGGGAACGAAGACATGGATACCGGTATCGTGAAATGGTTTAACGATGCTAAAGGCTTTGGTTTTATTACGTCGGACAATGGCGGTGAAGATTTGTTTGCGCACTTTTCCGAAATCCGGATGGACGGCTTCAAGACGCTGAAGGAAAACCAGCGTGTCTCGTTCGACGTCAAAGTCGGGCCGAAAGGCAAGCAGGCAGCGAATATCCAGGCGGTCTGACGCGCCACGCATTGCCGATCACGTCCGGCCCCCGCATCGCGGGGGCTTTTTGCTTTCCGGGGACGGAACGACCCCGTCCGGGCTGGTCGCGAGTGCGCATGCCGGTGCATACTCACGGAAGCATCGTTTCCCAGTCTTTTCATGTCCGCTTCCCGTCCGTCCGATCCCGCCAGCGAACAGCCGCTCGTCTTCGTCGACCTTGAAACCACCGGCGGCTCGCTCGCCGATCACCGCATCACCGAAATCGGCGTGGTCGAAATCGGGCCGCTCGGCGTATCGACGTGGACGAGCCTCGTCAATCCGGGGCAGGCGATTCCGCCGTTCATCCAGCAACTGACTGGCATTTCGGACGCGATGGTGCGTGACGCGCCGACGTTCGCGTCGCTCGCGCCGGCACTGTTCGAGCGGCTCGACGGCAAGCTGTTCGTCGCGCACAACGCGAGCTTCGACCGCGGCTTCCTGCGCGCTGAATTCGAGCGCGCCGGGCTGGCCTTCAATCCCGATGTGCTCTGTACGGTGCGGCTGTCGCGCGCGCTGTTTCCGCGCGAATCGCGGCATGGGCTGGATGCGCTGATCGAACGGCATGGGCTCGTTCCGGCCGCGCGCCATCGCGCGCTGGCCGATGCCGACCTGCTCTGGCAGTTCTGGCGCCAGTTGCACGACATCGTGCCGCTCGAGCGGCTGCGCGAGCAGATCGCGCGGACGACGCGTCATTTCCGTCTGGGCGGCGATCTCACCGAGGCCTGGCTGGATACCGCGCCGGCAGGGTGCGGCGCGTATGCGCTGTTCGGGGAGCGTGACGAAGCGCTGTATGTCGGCCGCAGTGTGCGCGTGCGGCAGCGGCTGCGTGCGCTGCTGACCGGCGAGCGCCGCTCGTCGAAGGAAATGCGGCTCGCGCAGCAGGTGCGGCGCGTCGAATGGCGCGAGACCGGCAACGAGCTCGGGGCGATGCTCGCCGAAGCGCAATGGATCGCGCGGTTGCGCCCGTCGTACAACCGGCGCCCCGCAGCCGACGCCGTCCGCGCGGGCGGGGCGCCCTGGCCGTTCGAAGGCGCCGTCGCGTTCGAGGCGAGCGGAGAGCGCCGCCTGTTTCACGTGATCGACGGCTGGTGCTATCTCGGTTCGGCGGAGTCGCTCGATGCGGCGGCGCGGCTCGTGGCCGACGCGACGGACGGCACGTTCGAACCGTTCACCCATCGCCTGCTGCAGACACATCTCGCGCGCGGCCTGCAGGTGATTCCGCTCGTGGCGCTCACGCCGGCGGATTGAGCGCCGCGACGGGCCTTCGTCACTGCACCCGCGTCAGCCGATCGCGCTGGCTCCGCCGGCGGAGCAGACGTGCGACAGCGCGGTATCGAGTGCCTGCGTCTGCGTGGAATCGTAGCGCGTGAGCGTCTTCCAGTTCGCGATGCTGCGCGCGAGCCGCGCCTGGCAATCGGGCGCCTCGCGAAGCGGGGCAACCTGCGCGAGACCAGAGAGCATCTTCTGCGTCAGCCGGTCGAGTGCCGGCCGCGTGCTGGTGGCGAGATCGGGCGGCGCGCCTTCCGGTGGCCGCGTCGTGCGCCAGGTCGCGAACAGTGCGTTCTGCACGTCCTTGCTTGCCGTGATCTGATCCTCGAAGAACGTTCGGGCGAACGCGGGATCGACGCCGGCCTGGCCGGCACGTTTTTCGACCTCGGTGAGCAGGGCCGCTTCGCGCGGCCGGTCCTCGATGGCCTTGTGATTCGCCCATTTCCATCGCGCCACGGGTTCGGCGAGCCCGAGGCGCTGCGACGCGAGCGCAACGACGTTGGTGAGGGCGGTGTCGTCGCCGTCTGCACGGGCGGTATGCGGCGACGAAAGGAGCGTGACGCCGAGCGCGGCGACAGCGAGGCTGGCACGAATGGCTTGCTTCATCGGAACGATCGGGAGAGCCGGGCGGGCCGGACGTGGAAAACCAGAAGAATAGACGAAGACAGTCGCGCGGCGTAGCGTCGCGACAGGAGAATCAGCAGGCGTGCTGATCCGGCACCGTCAGGCTGTTGCGGCCCGGGTGCGAGGCGAATTGCGCGCGAAGCGCACGGAGGAACCGCACGATAGCGAGGATCGACACGCGGCGGTTACAGAACCGGACTGACGTTCACTTCGGCGCGTACAGCTTGTGCTGCTCGTCGAAGAATGCCCGAACGTGTTCAGGCAATTCGGCGAGGAATTCCACGCCGACGGGTTCCGGATCCGGGCTCATCACTTGCTCGGGCGGTGGCATGCGAGTTGGTCTTTCGTCCATGGTCGTTTCTCCAGCAGGTTCAATGATTATCAACCTCGCGCTCGAATTTATGCCAGCGGCGAATCGTTAGATTTTGTCTCTGTTGTATTAACGGCACATGCGCTCCGACGCGAAGTGCGATGCCCGGTATTGCCGCTTCGCGATCGGCAACAATCGGGCCGCTTGTTATACTTGCGCGCACTTTTTCCTGGACCGCGATGAGACGAACGACGCGATGGATTGGCCTCGTATGGCTGGCGCTGGTACTGAACGTACTGTCGCCCGTCGTCGGCTACGCGCGTCTCGCGTCGAGCGGCTCCGGCACCCTCACGCTCGAGTTGTGCAGTGCAGCGGGCGCGCGTCAGGTCGTGCTCGCGCAAGCGGGCGACGACCGCGACACGTCGTCGCTCGACCATGCCGGCGTCCCGCATTGCGTGTACTGCCCCGGCTTCGCGGCCAACGTCGCGCTCGGCACGAGCCTGCCCGCGCTTCCGGGCTTCGTGCGCACGTTCGCGTATCGGGTGGCCGCGCCGGTCGTTTCCGATGTGCCCCGCAAGGGCATCCGTCTCGCGCAGCCGCGCGCCCCGCCTGAAAACGTTCCGGTCTGATTGATGTCGTCCGCGCGCCCCGGTGGCGCGCGAGCCGCCCGCGGCCCCGGTCCGCGCGTCGCGCCGTTCGTGCGCGGCTTGCGCCCCTGTGTCCGGCGGCGTCCGCTCACGTTTTCAGGAACTCACTCATGTCGTTCACCTTTGCCGCGCGGCCCTCGCGCGGCCGGCTCGCGCTCGCCTGCGCGGCCGCTTTCGCATGGCCCGCCGCTTACGCGACTTCGACCGACGATGTACGCGCCGAGGCCACCCGCGGCGGTGGCGTCGATCGTCCCGCCGCCGCGCCGGCTGCCGCTGGTGTCGCGGCAGCGTCCGCACCGGCCGGCGATACGCTGACCGCCGTCAGCGTGACCGCGCAGCGTCAACCGGTCGACCCGGATACGCCGGCCGTCGTCACGTCGATCACGCGCGAGCAGATCGATGCGCACACCAACGTCACCACCGAGGACGCGCTGAAGTACGCGCCGAACCTGATGGTCCGCAAGCGCTATATCGGTGACCGCAACAGCATATTCGCGGGTCGCGACTTCAACGAACTACAGAGCGCGCGCGGGCTGGTCTATGCCGACGGCGTGCTGCTGTCGAACCTGCTCGGTTCGAGCTATGCATACCCGCCGCGCTGGTCGCTGATTCCGCCCGACGACATCGCGCGCGTCGACGTACTCTATGGCCCCTTTTCCGCGCTCTATCCGGGCAACGCGATCGGCTCCACCGTGCTGCTCACCACGCGCCGCCCGGAACAACTCGAGGCGTCGCTGTCGACGCAGTTCTTTACGCAGCGCTACCACGACGGCTACGGCTTTGCCGACAGCTTCGGCGGCAATCACCAGACCGCGCGGATCGCGAACCGCGTCGGCCGGTTCTGGTTCGCGCTGTCGCTCGACCGGCTGGAAAACAACGGCCAGCCGATGCAGTACGCGAGCCCCAATTCGGCCTACAACCCGAAACTGGGCGCCGCCGTGCCGGTGACGGGCGCCGCGACCGACATCGGCCCCAACGGCAAGCCGCGGACCATCGTCGGCGCGCAGACGATCGAGCGGACCGAGCAGCTCAACGAGACGGTCCGGATGGGCTATGCGTTCAGCGATCACGTCGATGCGACGCTGACGCTCGGGCATTGGGAGAACCATTACCGGCAGCACGGCGAGACCTTCATGCGAGATGCGACGGGCAATCCCGTCTACGGCGGCAACGTGTCGATCGGCGGCCAGAACATGACGGTCGCGCCGAATGCGTTCGCGCCGCAGCGCGGCGACCAGGAGAACTGGCTGTACGCGCTCGGGTTGAACGGCCGGCTCGATTCCGGCTGGCGGCTGTCAGGCGTCGTGTCGGCGTACGACGTGTCGCGCGACGTGCTCCGCGCGGCCTCGACCGTGCAGGGTGGGGCGGGCACGCTGTTCCAGGGCGACGGCACCGGCTGGCGCACGCTCGACCTGAAGGCCGAGGCGCCGGCAGTGAAAGGTCATACGTTCACGTTCGGCTATCACTACGACAACTACTTCCTGCGCAACGTCACGTACAACACGGCCGACTGGCTGGCCGGCCCGACCACGTCGCTCGCGAGCGTCTATCGCGGCGACACGCGCACGCAGGCGCTGTTCGGGCAGGACGCGTGGCGTTTCGCGCCGCGCTGGCTCGCGACGCTCGGGCTGCGCTACGAGCGCTGGGATGCGTATGGCGGCGCGCTCGGCAATGCGCGCGGCACGCTCGGCTATGCGGACCGCGGCGCGAACGCGCTGTCGCCGAAAGTCGCGCTGCAGTGGGACGCGACGGAGGTCTGGCGCTTCCGGCTGTCGTTCGCGACCGGCACGCGCTTCCCGACGGTCGGCGAATTGTTCCAGGGCACGATTTCGAACAACGCGATCGTCAACAACAACCCGAACCTGCGGCCGGAGAAGGCGATCGACTGGGACTTCACGGCCGAACGCGACGTGGGCGTCGGCGTCGTGCGCGCCAGCGTGTTCCAGGGCGATCTGCGCGACTCGATCTACAGCCAGACGACGGTGTCGGGCGCGACCACCGTCACCAACATCTCGAACGTCGATCGCGTGCGCGTGCGTGGCGTCGAACTCGCGTTCAGCGGCGAGAACGTCGGGGTGCGCGGGCTCGATCTCGACGCGAACGTATCGGCGAGCAACGCGCAGATCCTCGCCGATGCCGCGAACCCGGCCTACGTCGGTTCGCGTTTCCCGCGCATTCCTCGCATGCGCGCGAACCTGCTCGCGTCGTATCGCTTCGACGAGCACTGGCTCACGAGCGTCGGCGTGCGCTACTCGGGCCGCCAGTTCAACACGCTCGACAACAGCGACGTGAATCCGGACGTCTACGGCGGCACGAGTTCGTTCACGGTCGTCGATCTGAAGGCGCGCTACCGCTTCGATCGTCACTGGACCGCGTCGGCCGGCATCGACAACGTGACGGACCGCCGCTACTACACGTTCCACCCGTATCCGGGCCGCACGTTCTATGGAGAACTGAAATGGTCGCTGTGAAATCGAGGCCGCGGGCGGCGCTCGTTGCGGGATGGCGAGGGGCGATGTCGCGCCCCGTGTGGATCGGGCGCGATGGCGTGCACGAAGCGCGCAGCGGATTGCCGAAGGCCGGCGTACTCGACCGCGGGTTGCGGCACGCGAAGCGCTGACGGAGCCGGTGGCGCGCGGCGAAGCGGCCGCGCGCCGCGCCGGATGCGAAAACGCGCCCGAAGGCGCGTGGAGAGAAACGTCAGGCCGCTCGCCTGAATAGCCGGATCACGAACAGCAGGATCACCGCGCCGATGACTGCGACGATCACCGAGCCGATGAAGCCGCTGCCGATGCTGATGCCGAGCAGCCCGGCAAGCCAGCCGCCGATCACCGCACCGACGATCCCGACGATGATGTCGACGATCAGCCCGAAGCCGCCGCCCTTCACGAGCAAGCCGGCAAGCCAACCGGCGATCGCGCCGATGATGAGCCACATAATCAAGCCATGAGTCATGGTGGTCCTCTCCTTGGGTTGAGTCGAAATGACCGGGCACCGGCTGTCGCACGCCGCAAGCGGGTTGAAAGCGGCATGCGGCCGTCGCGCCGCCCACGCAATGTAACGCGATAGACGGGTCAGGATCGTTAAGTAATGTTATGCACCCTTAAGCAGATTTTCCAGGGGATTTGTCTGGGTACGGCACACTCGTGTGCGCGCGATGCAGGGTGAGCAGGAGATCGAGTGTGACGGCCATGTCGCCTGCGTGTGCGTCGTGCCGCGGGGGCGAGCACGGGCAGTCGGGCTGCACGAGATAGAGGATGCCGTTGCATTCACGTCGAGCAGCCGGCCTTCGTCGTCATGGCCGCGGGAGGTCGTGCCGCCGCGTACCGCGAGGGGCGGCCGATACGATCGATGGGCGTGAATGGGGGAAATGTCGTGCGGAGGTGTCGGCGGGGTTGCGCAGACAATGTGCCGCCACGATGATCGCGACGGACAACGTGCGCATGCGGTTGCCGAACGGGGACGCGAAGATCGTGGACTGTGTGATGGGACAGTGTGTCGCCGAGGGACTGCAGGATTTCGGCGCCGGAAAAGAGAAAAGGCCTGACAAGCATCGCTTGTCAGGCCTTTATATCTTGGTGCCGGAGATAGGAGTCGAACCTACGACCTTCGCATTACGAATGCGCTGCTCTACCAACTGAGCTACACCGGCAGCAGAGAAATGAAATTATATGGTGAAATCCGCGATCTTGGCAATAGGTTTTGCGAAATTTTTTCAGCTTGCTGCGGCTGCTTTGCGAAACCTTCGATCCGGCGGACTTTCCGCTTTCACTTCACTGCGACGCGACCCGTTAGGGCCACATCGCGAAGGCGCGATTGTACTGATGTCTCGCACCCTCGTCCAGTGCTGCAGTGCAATTATTTTGCTTCGTCGTGATAGCCGGTCACGCGCTCGACTTCGTTCTTCGAACCGAGGAACACGGGCACGCGCTGGTGCAGGCCAGTGGGCTGCACTTCCATGATGCGCTGCGTGCCGGTCGTCGCCGCGCCGCCCGCCTGTTCGACGATGAACGACATCGGGTTTGCTTCGTACATCAGACGCAGCTTGCCCGGACGATCGGGCGTGCGCTTGTCGGCCGGGTACATGAAGATGCCGCCGCGATTCAGGATCCGGTGCACGTCGGCCACCATCGACGCGATCCAGCGCATGTTGAAGTTGTCGCCGCGCGGGCCGTCCTTGCCGGCGTTCAGCTCGTCGACGTAGCGCTTGACCGGGTCGTACCAGTGGCGTGCGTTCGATGCGTTGATCGCGTATTCGCGCGTGTCGGCCGGGATCTGCATGTTGCTCTGCGTGAGCACCCACGAGCCGACTTCGCGGTCGAGCGTGAAGCAGTTCACGCCGTTGCCGGTCGTCAGCACGAACACCGTCTGCGGGCCGTACACGGCATAACCCGCGGCGACCTGCTCCGTGCCGGGCTGCAGGAACGATTCCTCGGTCGCCTGCTTGCCGTCCGGGCAGCGCAGCACCGAGAAGATCGTGCCGATCGACACGTTCACGTCGATGTTCGACGAGCCGTCGAGCGGATCGAACACGAGCAGGTATTCGCCGCGCGGGTAGTTCGCCGGGATCGGGAAGAACGTTTCCATTTCTTCCGATGCCATCGCGGCGAGGTTGCCGCCCCATTCGTTCGCGTCGAGCAGGATCTCGTTCGACAGGATGTCGAGCTTCTTCTGCACTTCGCCCTGGACGTTCTCGCTGCCGGCGGTGCCGAGCGCGTCGCCGAGCGCACCCTTCGACACGTTGTAGCTGATCGCCTTGCACGCGCGGGCGACGACTTCGATCAGCAGGCGCAGGTCGGCGGGGAGGTTGTTGGTCTCACGTTGCTGTTCGATCAGGAACTTCGACAGCGTGGTGCGGCGGGCAATGGACATGACAGACTCCGAAAGGCCAAAGAATCCTTGAATGGCCGCAATTTTACCCGTCGCGCCTTCGGTGCCGCCGGCTTTTTTCGTCCGGTTACATGGCCCGGCCACCGAATCGGCGCGGTATCGGGCGGCGACGCCGGGCGGAGCGCGCTTCGTCGAGCAGGCCGTCCGAGCGGTCCGACCCCGCGATTGGGTGCGGTTACAGCCGTGCTCGTGCAATAAAAAAGCCGGCGCCGCGGGAAGCGGCACCGGCTCGAGCGTGCGAACGCGACAGGCCGAACGTGCGAGTTACGCGAGCGCCTTCTCGACGATCTCGCGCACGTCACGCGATTTCGCGCCGGCGGCGACCTGTTCGAGCGCGTCGCGCATCCGGTCGCGCAGCGCCGGCGTGAAGCGGCGCCACAGTTCGAGCGAGCGTGCGAGGCGTGCCGCGACCTGCGGGTTGATCGCGTCGAGCGCGAGCACCTGTTCGGCCCAGAACGCGTAGCCCGAACCGTCCGCCGCGTGGAATTGAGCCGGATTCGCCGCGCAGAAGCTGAAGATCAGCGAACGCGCGCGGTTCGGGTTCTTCAGATTGAACGCGGGGTGGGCGAGCAGCTTGCGCACCTTCGCGAGCGTCGGCTGCGCGGGCGTGCCGCGTTGCGCCGCCTGCATCGCGAACCACTTGTCGATCACGAGCGCTTCCTTCTCGAAGCGACGGTAGAAGTCGTCGAGCGCCTTCTCGGCCGGTTCGTTCGCGCCCGCCGCGGCCGCGGACAGCAGCGCGCCGAGCGCCGCCGCGCGATCGGTCATGTTGTTCGCCGCGTCGTACTGGGCGGTGGCGAGGCGCACGGCATCGGCCGGATCCTCGAGTTCGGCGAGATACGCGAGCGCGAGGTTCTTCAGCGCGCGGCGGCCCGAGGCTTCCGGCGTCGGCTCGTAGGCGCCGGGCGTCTGGTGCTGCTCGTACGCGGCGAGCCAGTCGGCGCGCAGCGCGGTCGCGAGCTCGCGACGCACGAACTGGCGCGCGCGATGCACGGCGGCCGGATCGGCCTCGGCCATCTGGTCGGCGAGATAGGTTTCCGACGGCAGCGTCAGCGCGAGTTCGCGGAATGCCGGCGACAGGCTTTCATCGGTCAGCACGCGGCGGAACGCGGCGACGAAGTTCTCGCCGAGCGTGAGCGGCGCGTTGGCGGCGGCACGCGCGGCGAGCGTCAGCAGCGCGCGCGTCGCGAGGCGCTGGCCGGCCTCCCAGCGGTTGAACGGATCGCTGTCGTGCGCGAGCAGGAACGCGAGATCGTCGTCGCTGTAGTCGTACTCGACGATCACCGGCGACGAGAAGTTGCGCAGCAGCGACGGCAGCGGCGCTTCCGGCACGTCGACGAACGTGAAAGTCTGCTCGGTGTCGGTGAATTCGAGCACGCGCGTCGTGCCCGAGGCGGCGGCTTCGCCGTCCAGACGCAGCGGCAGGTCGCGGCCGTCGCGGCCGATCAGGCCGATCGCGAACGGGATCAGCAGCGGCCCTTGCTGCGTTTCGCGCGCGGCCGGCGACGCGTCGCCGTAGCCTTGCGCGAGGGTGACCGTGTAGCGGCGCGCGGCCGCATCGTACGCGGTGCGCACCGACACGCGCGGCGTGCCGGCCTGGCTGTACCAGCGCTCGAACTGTGCGAGGTCGCGCCCGTTCGCGTCGGCCATCGCGTGGCGGAAGTCGTCGCAGGTCACCGCATGGCCGTCGTGGCGCTTGAAGTAGAGATCCATCCCCTTGCGGAAGCCGTCGCGGCCGAACAGCGTCTGGTACATCCGCACGACTTCCGAGCCTTTCTCGTAGACGGTCATCGTGTAGAAGTTGTTGATCTCGACGTAGCTCTCCGGGCGCACCGGGTGCGCCATCGGGCCGGCGTCCTCGGCGAACTGCAACTGGCGCAGCACGCGCACGTCCTCGATGCGCTTGACCGCACGGGCCGCCGATTCGACGTCGTCGCCCGCGGCCATGTCGGCCGAGAACTCCTGGTCGCGGAACACCGTCAGGCCTTCCTTCAGGCTCAACTGGAACCAGTCGCGGCAGGTCACGCGGTTGCCGGTCCAGTTGTGGAAGTACTCGTGGCCGACCACCGACTCGATGTTCGCGAAATCGGTGTCGGTCGCGGTCTCGGGGTTCGCCAGCACGTACTTCGTGTTGAAGATGTTGAGCCCCTTGTTCTCCATCGCGCCCATGTTGAAGTCGCCGACCGCGACGATCATGAAGCGGTCGAGATCGAGCTCGAGGCCGAAGCGCTTTTCGTCCCAGCGGATCGAGTGGATCAGCGAATCCATCGCGTGTCGCGTCTTGTCGAGATCGGCCGGTTCGACCCACACCTGCAGCAGCTTTTCCTTGCCGGAGCCGGTCGTGATCGTTTCCTCGATCGCGACGAGCTTGCCCGCGACCAGCGCGAACAGATAGCTCGGCTTGCGGAACGGGTCTTCCCATTTCGCGAAGTGGCGGCCGTCGGGCAGGTCGCCCGAATCGACGAGGTTGCCGTTCGACAGCAGCACCGGGTACGCGGCCTTGTCGGCGCGCAGCGTGACGGTGTACGACGCCATCACGTCGGGGCGGTCGAGGAAGTAGGTGATGCGGCGAAAGCCTTCGGCTTCGCACTGCGTGAAGAAGTTGCCGCTCGACACGTACAGGCCCGACAGCGTCGTATTCTGGTCGGGTGCGCACGCGCTTTCGAGCGTCAGCTCGAACGCGTCGGGCACGTTCTCGACCGTCAGGCCGTGCTCGTGCGCGCGCACCGCGCCGTGCGGCGCGCCGTCCAGCCGCGCGCCGAGGAATTCGAGCGCCTCGCCCATCAGCTCCAGGTGCGGCGCGGGCGCGGCATCCGGATTGCGGCGCACGCGCATCGTATTCCTGACGATCGTGCGGGCCGGCGCGAGATCGAATTCGAGTGCGACGGAATCGATGAGGAAGGCCGGCGGCGTGTAGTCGGCGCGGCGGATCACGGTGGAGGAGGCGTTGTCGGACATGGTCGTCGAGATCGGTGGAGTGGGGGACGGGCCCGTTGCGCGGGCCAGGCGAACCGGGCCATTGTACAAAGGCTTGCGGCTGCGTGCCGGGCGAACTTTTTACCGCTTCCGGGAGTCCGCGTATTATCGGCATCCCGTTGTGCTTCGCGCGGTGCGACGAACGGGTGACGGATCGACGAGGATCAACATGAAACGCGAATGGATTTTTCGCGGTGCGGGCTGGGCGGCGGCGCTGTGCGTCGCGCTGCTGACGGGCTGCACCAGCTACGTGACCACCCAGGTCACGGCCTTCTCCGACTGGAGCGGCAGCGACGCGACCCGCACCTATGCGTTCACGCGCACGGATGCGCAGAAGAACAGCATCGAACAGTCGACCTACGAGCCGATCGTTGCGAACGAGTTGTCCGCGTATGCGTTCCGACAGGTGCCGCAGTCGCAGGCACGCTATCTCGTCGGGCTGACCTATGCGGTCGGCAGCGATCTCGTGACGGTGCCGCAGCCGGTCTACTATGACCCGTGGTTCATGGGACCCGGGCCGTACTGGCGGGGCGGGCCATGGAGTCCCTGGGGTCCGTGGGGCCCCTGGGGGCCGATGCCGGCCGGCTATGTCGCGCAGACCTACCAGGTGTTCGACTACACGCTGGGCATCCGCATCACCGAGCGTGCGACGGGCAAGGAGGTCTACAACGTGTCGGCGCGCACGACCGGCGACAACGGCACGCTGCTGTACGCGATGCCGTTCCTCGCGCGCAGCGCGCTCGCCGATTTCCCGTTGTCGAACGGCGCGGTCCGCACGGTCCGGCTGCCGGTCGACAAGCGCGGCGGGCCGGCGGCGCCGGCCGCCAACGAGCGCGCGGTGCCGGCAGCGCCCACCTCGGGCGCGGCCGTCGCGAAGTAGCGCGACGGCCAACTCGGCGCGGCTGTCCGGCCGCGCCAGCCACCTTCCTGTCTGTCAGACCCCGATACCCAGCAGCGCCAGCGCGCCGAGCACGACGAACAGCACGGCCGCGATCCCGTGCACGAGCTTGGTCGGCAGGCGGTGCGCGAAACGGTCGCCGAGCAGGATCGCCGGCACGTTCGCGAGCATCATCCCGAACGTCGTGCCGGCCACGACGCCGATGTAATCCTGGAAGCGCGCGGCCAGCGCGACGGTCGCGATCTGCGTCTTGTCGCCCATTTCCGCGAGGAAGAACGCGACCAGCGTCGCGCCGAACACGCCGAGCCGCGAGCGGGTCGCATTGGCTTCGTCCTCGTCGAGCTTGTCCGGCACCAGGATCCACAGCCCCATCGCGATGAACGAGAACGCGAGCGCCCAGCGCATGATCGACGGCGTGACGAGCACGCCCAGCCATTCACCGAGCGCGCCGGCGAAACCGTGGTTGACGAGCGTCGCGACGAGCACGCCAAGAATGATCGGCACCGGCTTGCGATAGCGCGCGGCCAGAACGAGGGAAAGCAGTTGGGTCTTGTCGCCGATTTCAGCGAGGGCGACGGCGCCGGTGGAGATCAGGAAGGCTTGAGACACGAATGGGGTTCCACGGGCCGTTGTTGTGCGTGCGAGCGACGATCCGCCGCGCGCCGGGCCCTGATGCGGCGCGCAGTGAACCATCGGTCTCGCCAGGCCAACGTGGCTGCGGCCGCCATGGCCGAACGGCCAAGTCTGTTGACGGACGCCTCCGTCACGATGCGCGCCGGGGGCACGGGACATCGAGCGGAGCGGCTACTCCCCAATGAGCGGCGAATTCTAGCATGGCCCGTTGCGCGCGGGAAAGCGGCCAGGCCGCCGTGCCGCGTACCGGAGGGTTTCGATTGCCGGCATGCACGGCGGCCAAGCGGCCGCGCATGCCGGACGGGCACCCGCGGGCAACCCGCGGACGTTACGCGGCGGCCGGGCGGCGCGCGGCGCCGCGCTCGTGCACGAGTTCGCCGGCTGCATAGGTGCGGTACACCGCGCGGTCGTCGCCGAGCAGCGCGAACGCGAACAGCAGTTCCTCGAGCGACTCCGCGCGCTTCGTGCGGCGCGCGAGCAGCGGCGTCGCCTGCGGATCGAGCACGACGAAGTCGGCTTCGGTGCGCGGCTTGAGCGTGCCGACCGTGTCGGCGAGATCGAGCGCCTGCGCGGCGCCGGCCGTCGCGAGCCAGAACATCCGCGTGGCGGTCAGGTGATGGCCCGACAGCCGCGCGACCTTGTGCGCCTCGTTCATCGTCTGCAGCATCGAGAACGACGTGCCGCCGCCGACGTCGGTCGCGAGCGTGACCGGCACGTCATGTTCGCCGGCCTTGTCGAAGTCGAACAGGCCGCTGCCGAGGAAGAAGTTGGATGTCGGGCAGTGCGCGACGACGGTGCGTGTCTCGGCCATCCGGCGGCGATCCTCGTCGTCGAGATGGATGCAGTGACCGTACACCGCGCGCGGACGCAGCAGCCCGTAGCGGTCGTAGATGTCGAGATAGCTGCGATGGCCGGGGAACAGCTCGGCCACCCATTTCACCTCGTCGACGTTTTCCGCGACGTGGCTTTGCACGAACACGTCCGGATGGCGGCGCGCGAGTTCGCCGCACGCTTCCAGCTGCGCTTCGGTCGACGTCGGCGCGAAGCGCGGCGTGAGCGCGTACATCTGGCGGCCCTTGCCATGCCAGCGGTCGATCAGCTCGGCGCTGTCGTCATAGCCCGATTGCGCGGTGTCGCGCAGGAACTCGGGGCAGTTGCGGTCCATCAGCACCTTTCCCGCGATCATCCGCAGGTTGCGCGCGTCGCTCGCCGCGAACAGCGCCTCGGCCGACTGCTTGTGCACCGTGCAGTAGACGAGTGCGCTCGTCGTGCCGCACGCGAGCAGTTCGTCGACGAAGAAGTCGGCGACTTCGCGCGCGTGCTCGGGGTCGCCGAACTGGCGCTCGGTCGGGAACGTGTACTGGTCGAGCCACGGCAACAGGCCGGGCGCCGGCGACGCGATCATGTCCGTCTGCGGATAGTGGATGTGCGTGTCGATGAAGCCGGGCACGATCAGCTTGTCGCGCAGGTCGTGGACCACCGCGTCGCGCGCAAGGGTCGCGGCGAGCGGCGCATACGGGCCGGCCGCGACGACCTTGCCGTCGTCGACGATCAGGAGCCCGTCGGTCTCGTAGTTCGCGGCCTGGCTGGATTGCGCCGGGTCGCCGTTGAAGGTCAGCAGCTGGGAACGGAAAGCGGTTTGCGTCATGACGAAGGGTCCTGCATCAAGGTAAGGCGAACAGAAGAAAGCGATTGACGCCGCACGGCGGCGGGATGGTGCTTCGCGAGCGGCGGCCGCACGCGGTGTGTGGCACGGCCGGAGGCGACGGCGCGGGCGAACGTGGCGGCCGAAGCCGCCAGCGAGTGGTTGCCCGCATACCTCGCAGCCGTTGCGCCTGCAGCCGATATGCCCGCATCCGGTACGACGGCGAACGGCACGGCAAGCCGCGACGGCCGGTACGTGCGGGCGACGACGGGCTGCGCCGTCGCTCTGCATGCACGCAGGCGCCCGGCCCGGCGCAAGGCCGAACGGGGAATCGCGAAGCGGATGCGGTTGCCGCGTTTCATCTGTCTAGCGTGCCTCGATGCGGGCCGTCACGCGGCCTGCCAGTACGCGTCGAGGCGCGCGTACAGTGCGTCGCGCTGCGCGGGTTCGATGAACGACGCCTCGAAGCCGTTGCGGATCACCGCATGGACTTCGGCATCCGTGAGCTGCAGCCCTTCGGCCGTCGCGAAGTAGTTTTCATTGACGTAGCCGCCGAAATAGGCCGGATCGTCGGAGTTGATCGTCACCGCCACGCCGCGATCGAGCAGCGCCTTCAGCGTGTGCTTCGCCATGTCGTCGAACACGCACAGCTTCAGGTTCGACAGCGGGCAGACGGTGAGCGCCGTGCGCGTTTTCGCGAGACGCTCGACGAGCGCCGCATCCTCGATGCTGCGCACGCCGTGGTCGATCCGGTCGACCTTCAGCACGTCGAGCGCTTCGTAGATGTAGGCGGGCGGGCCTTCCTCGCCCGCGTGCGCGACGAGCTTCAGCCCGAGTGCGCGCGCCTTTTCGAACACACGTGCGAACTTCGTCGGCGGATGGCCGAGCTCGGACGAATCGAGCCCCACGCCGATCAGGCGATGACGATAGCGCTCGAACAGCGGCAACGCGGATTCGAACGTCGCGAGCGCGTCCTCTTCGGACAGGTGGCGCAGGAAACACAGAATCAGCTTGCTCGACAGCCCGCGCGCTTCGGCATCGGCGAGTGCGCGCTCGATGCCCGCGACGACCGTCTCGATCGGCACGCCGCGCTCGGTGTGCGTCTGCGGGTCGAAGAACAGTTCGGTGTGGACGACGTTGTCGGCGAGCGCGCGCTCGCAGTACGCGGCCGTCATGTCGTAGAAATCCTGCTCGGTGAGCAGCACGCTCGCGCCGGCGTAGTAGATGTCGAGGAACGATTGCAGGTCGGTGAACGCGTACGCGGCGCGCAGCGCGTCGATCGAGTCGTACGCGAGCTTCACGCCGTTGCGCTGCGCGAGCGCGAAGATCAGCTCGGGCTCGAGCGAGCCTTCGATATGGATGTGCAGCTCCGCTTTCGGCGCACGGGCAATCTTGTCCTTGAATGTCGGGGTCATGGCGTCGTTCTTGGTCGGTCAGTAAGTAGGGGAGGCCTGCGCGGACGCATTCGCCTCGACGGCCTGCAGCAACTGCGCGGCCACCGAGATCGCGATTACTTCGGGCGCCTTGTCGATGATGCCTTCGACACCGATCGGGCAGCGCATCCGCGCGACCTGGGCCGGGTCGATGCCGATCGCGGCGAGGCGATGATCGAACTGCACGCGTTTCGTGCGCGAGCCGGTCATCCCGAAGTAGGCATAGTCGCCGCGTCGCAGGATGCGCTCGGCCAGCACGAAATCGAGTGCGTGGTCGTGCGTCATCACGACGAAGTAGGACTGCGGCGGCGCTGCGTCGACTGCGTCCGCCGGGGAAGCGGCCGCGTCGATCGCGAGGTTGCCGATGCCGGCGAGCGCGTCGGCCGGCGGGAACACCGCATCGGGCCCGTCGATCCAGCGCACGTGGCACGGCAGCGTCGCCAGCACCTTCACGAGCGCGGTGCCGATGTGCCCCGCGCCGAACAGCACGACGGGGAACGCATACGGCGCGATCGTTTCGGTCATCAGCGATACGCCGCCGGTTTCCCACAGCAGGCAGTCGGCGCGCGCGGCTTCCGATTCGGGCTCGCTCAACAGCGGCGCGCCCGGCGAGGGGCCGAATGATACGCTACGCACGGTCGCGGCGCCGGCCGCGACGCGCTTCGCGAGCGACATGATCCAGCCGAGGTCGCCGACGTCGAGCCGCTCGAACGCGAGCACCACGGCGCCGCCGCAGCACTGGCCGAGGCTCGGGCCGA
>NZ_JACFYV010000169.1:0-15301 GCF_016759955.1 Burkholderia sp. KCJ3K979 | reverse complement strand
GCGCGCCGCTCGCCGGCAGCGATGCACCCGCGTTCGGCCTGCTGGTCCTCGGTTCGCCCGATCCGCGCCGCTTCCACGACGGGATGGCCACCGACTTCCTCGCGCAGATCGCGACGCTCGCGAGCGCCGCGCTCACGCGCCTGCTGCCGCACTGATCCGCCGCACGCGATGACTGACGATCCGATCGCCGCCTACCTGTCGAACCTGAAGCACGTCAGGCAGCTGTCGGAACACACGCTGCGCGCGTACACGCACGAACTCGACGAACTGAAGAAGCTCGCGGCCGGCCGGCCGCTCGAAGCATTGACCGCCGCCGACATGCGCGGCGCGGTCGTGCGCGGGCACGCGGCCGGACTGTCCGCGCGCTCGATCTCGCACCGCCTTTCCGCATGGCGTGCGTTCTATCGCTGGTTCGCGCAACGCGTCGAGATGCCCGCGAATCCCGTCGCCGGGGTACGCGCGCCCAAACGCGAGAAATCGCTGCCCAAGGCGCTGTCGGTCGACGATGCGGTCGCACTCATGGACGCGCCGCTCGCCGGCACGACCGAAAGCATCCGCGACCACGCGATCCTCGAGCTGTTCTATTCGTCGGGGCTGCGCCTCGCCGAACTGGTCGGGCTCGACGTCCGGTACACGCAAGCCGACGGCTACCGCTCGGCTGGCTGGCTCGATCTCGCCGAAGCCGAAGTCACCGTGCGCGGCAAGGGCAACAAGGAGCGCAAAGTGCCGGTCGGCAGCAAGGCGATCGACGCGCTGAACGCGTGGCTCGCGGTGCGCGACGAATTCGTGAAGCACGATCCGCATCCGCTGTTCGTGTCGGTGCGCGGCAACCGGATGTCGCCGGGCGTCGTGCGCGAGCGCGTGAAGCGTGCGGCGCTCGCCGCCGGCATCCCCGCCAACGTCCACCCGCACGTGTTGCGCCACTCGTTCGCGACGCACGTGCTGCAGTCGAGCGGCGACCTGCGCGCGGTGCAGGAACTGCTCGGCCACGCGAGCGTCGCCGCGACGCAGATCTATACGTCGCTCGACTTCCAGCATCTCGCGAAGATTTACGACAGCGCGCATCCGCGCGCGAAGAAGCGCGACTGACGCGCGTCCCGTGTTATCCGCCACGCGCGGCGGCCGGCACCGGCCGGCGTCGCGCGCGGCCCATTTCGATCTCATCATGCAAACCGTCACCCTCAAGCCGTCCAAGGAAAAATCGCTGCTGCGCCGCCATCCGTGGATCTACGCCAATGCGATCGACCGCGTCGACGGCAAGCCCGCGCCCGGCGCGACCGTGCTCGTGCGCGCGCACGACGGCCGCTTCCTCGCGCGCGGCGCGTACAGCCCGCAGTCGCAGATCCGCGTGCGGGTATGGAGCTTCGACGAGCACGAGCCGATCGATCACGCGTTCTTCAAGCGCCGCGTGCAGCGCGCGGTCGCGCACCGCACGACGATGGTGTCGGGCACGGGTGCGGTGCGGCTCGTGTTCGGCGAAGCCGACGGGCTGCCGGGGCTGATCGTCGACTACTACGTTGCAGATACCGCCGAAGCCGGCGCGGCGCCGCGCGGCCAGTTGGTCTGCCAGTTCATGGCCGCGGGCGTCGAAGCGTGGAAGGACGCGATCGTCGCGGCGCTCACCGGCGCGACCGGCTGCCCGAACGTGTACGAGCGCTCGGACGTGTCGATCCGCGACAAGGAAGGGCTCGAACAGACGACCGGCGTGCTGGCCGGCGACGCGCCGCCCGCGACGCTGATCGCGAACGAAAACGGCGTGCGCTATCACGTCGACGTGCCGAACGGCCACAAGACGGGCTTCTACGTCGACCAGCGCGACAACCGCGCGCTCGTCGCGCAGTACGCGGCCGACCGCGACGTGCTGAACTGCTTCTGCTACACGGGCGGCTTCTCGCTCGCGGCGCTCAAGGGCGGCGCGAAACGCGTCGTGTCGATCGATTCGTCGGGTGACGCGCTCGCGCTCGCGCAGCAGAACGTCGTCGCCAACGGCTTCGACGCGGCACGCGCGACCTGGCTCGACGCCGATGCGTTCAAGACGCTGCGCCGCCTCGTCGACGAAGGCGAGCGTTTCGACCTGATCGTGCTCGATCCGCCGAAGTTCGCGCCGACCCGCGACAGCGTCGATCGCGCGGCGCGCGCGTACAAGGACATCAACCTGAGCGGTTTCAGGCTGCTGCGTCCGGGCGGCCTGCTGTTCACGTACTCGTGCTCGGGCGCGATCGACATGGACCTGTTCCAGAAGATCGTCGCGGGCGCCGCGGCCGACGCGAAGGTCGACGCACGCATCCTGAAGCGGCTCGGCGCGGGCGTCGATCATCCGCTGCTCGCCGCGTTCCCGGAAGGCGAATATCTGAAGGGCCTGCTGTTGCAAATCGTCTGATCGCCCCGATCTAGCGCGGACTACCGCGCCCGCCCTCCGTTGGCGGCGCAGCGCCCCCGCCTGTCGTTCGGACGACGGGCGGGGGCTTGACAGGTATGTTTCAATGGATGGTTGTGCGCCCCGGCTCGCAGCGCGAGGGCGCGACGCACATCCTGGTTTTGACCCCGATTCACGAACCACAGGCGACCGACATGGCCACTCCCGTCACCATCCTTACCGGCTTCCTCGGCAGCGGCAAGACGACGCTGCTCAAGCGCATCCTGAACGAACAGCACGGCATGAAGATCGCCGTGATCGAGAACGAGTTCGGCGAAGAGAACATCGACAACGAAATCCTCGTGCAGGATTCGAACGAGCAGATCATCCAGATGAGCAACGGCTGCATCTGCTGCACGATCCGCGGCGACCTCGCCCGCGCGCTCGGCGATCTGGCCGCGAAGAAGCGCGAAGGCAAGCTCGACTTCGACCGCATCGTGATCGAGACGACCGGCCTCGCGAACCCGGGCCCCGTCGCACAAACGTTCTTCATCGACAGCGAAATCGCCGACGACTTCCTGCTCGACGCGGTCATCACGCTGGTCGACGCGAAGCACGCGAACGCGCAGCTCGACGAACACGAAGTGGTGCAGCGCCAGGTCGGTTTCGCCGATCGCCTGTTCATCACGAAGTCGGACCTCGTCGACGACCAGACCGTCGCGGGCCTCAAGCACCGCCTGATGCACATGAACCCGAAGGCCGCGATCAAGGTCGTGAATTTCGGCGAAGCGGACATCAAGGAAATCTTCGACCTGCGCGGCTTCAACCTCAACGCGAAGCTGGAGATCGATCCCGATTTCCTCGCCGAGGACGATCACGCGCACGATCATCACGATCACGACCATGATCACGATCACGCGAATTGCGACCACGATCACGGCCAATGCGCGCACGATCATGATCATGACCACGGCCACCACCACAATCATCACCACGCGCACCACGACGACAAGATCAAGTCGTTCGTGTACCGCAACGACCGCCCGTTCGACCCGAACAAGCTGGAAGACTTCCTCGGCGGCATCCTGCAGATCTACGGCGAGCGGATGCTGCGCTACAAGGGCGTGCTGTACATGAAGGGCGTCGACCGCAAGGTCGTGTTCCAGGGCGTGCACCAGATGATGGGCAGCGACCTCGCGGCGAAGTGGCTGCCGGTCGAGAAGAAGACCAACAAGATGGTGTTCATCGGCGTCGACCTGCCGCAGGACCTGATCACCGACGGCCTCGACGCCTGCCTCGCCTGACCCGTGCGGGCGCCCGCCGTGCGCCCGCTGCCCGGCCGCCCGCACCGGCGGCCGCGGCGGTCGCGCGGCGCCTTTTCCGGGCAGGGTTTCGCCGTCATCGCTTTTTCGCGATTTGCGCGTTATATTTTCTAGATATTGGCGCAGCCGACGGGGATCGACCCGATACGGCGCCCGCTTGCGATTCAGTTACAATACGTGCCCGCTGGAGTACGGCAACAAACAGGCCCGGTTCTTGCTGAACCAGTTTTCCGGGCATCGCAACCGCGCCGGATCGCCAATCCGCCTCCCGGCCGCGGCCGATGCGATGTGCCGCGCAGCACACCGGTTCGCAGCGCGCGCAAATCCGCGCCAGGCCTATCCTGGTATTTGAGAACCGGTTTTCCAGAGGCTTTCGGCCCCGCGGCGGCAAATCGCAAGTGATTGCAAGCGCGGTTGCGGGTAATCCCAAAGTGCAGGCAATATCTCTCGATTTGCCGCACATTGAAGAAGCAAGCAGATGACGAAGAAACTCTTGACCGAAGCCGAAATCCTGAAGATGAGCGACAAGGATTACATGAATGAGGATCAGCTCGCCTTCTTCAAAAATCGGCTCGAACAGTTGCAGGCGGACATCCTCAAGAATGCAGGCCAGACGACCGAGAACCTGCGCGAGACGGTGATCGTCCCCGATCCCGCCGACCGCGCGACGATCGAGGAAGAGCACGCGCTCGAGCTGCGTACGCGTGATCGCGAACGCAAGCTCCTCAAGAAGGTTCAGCAGTCGCTCGCCCGCATCGACTCCGGCGATTACGGCTGGTGTGAGGAAACCGGCGAGCCGATCGGCATTCCGCGCCTGCTCGCGCGTCCGACCGCCACGCTGTCGCTCGAGGCGCAGGAACGCCGCGAGTTGCGCCAGAAGCTGTTCGGCGACTGATCGAGCGGCATTCCGCTCAAACACGCTGCTTCCCGAAAGCGCGCGGCCTGCCGCGCGCTTTTTGTTTTTCCGGCACCGGTTCCCGGCCGCCGGCCGATTTGCCTTCCCCTCTTGATATCCCGGCGCCCGCCCTAAAATGAAACGGACGCGCGCCGGGCCGCTCCCCGGCGCACTGCGGATTCACGCGGCGGCGCGTCGCGTCGCCCGACTCTTCCCCGTTTTTCTCAAGGAACGCAGATGGAGCAATTTCACGGCACGACCATCGTTTCGGTCCGGCGCGGCGACAAGGTCGCGCTCGGCGGCGACGGCCAGGTAACCCTCGGCAACATCGTCATGAAGGGTGGCGCGCGGAAAGTGCGGCGGATCTACAACAACCAGGTGCTGGTCGGATTCGCGGGCGGCACCGCCGATGCGTTCTCGCTCCTCGACCGCTTCGAGGCGAAGCTCGAGAAGCACCAGGGCAACCTGACCCGCGCGGCCGTCGAGCTCGCGAAGGACTGGCGCACCGACCGGATGCTGCGCCGCCTCGAGGCGATGCTGATCACGGCCGATGCCACCACCACGCTCGTCATCACCGGCAACGGCGACGTGCTCGATCCCGAAGGCGGCATCTGCGCGATCGGCTCGGGCGGCGCGTACGCGCAGGCCGCGGCCCGCGCGCTCGTCGAGAACACCGACCTGTCGCCGCGCGACATCGTCGAGAAGTCGCTCGGGATCGCGGGCGACATGTGCATCTACACGAACCACAACCGCATCATCGAAACGATCGAGTAAGGACAGCCCCATGAGCACCATGACCCCTGCCGAGATCGTCTCGGAACTCGACAAGCACATCATCGGCCAGGCGAAGGCGAAGAAGGCCGTCGCCGTCGCGCTGCGTAACCGCTGGCGCCGCCAGCAGGTCGCCGAGCCGCTGCGCCAGGAAATCACGCCGAAGAACATCCTGATGATCGGGCCGACGGGCGTCGGCAAGACCGAAATCGCGCGCCGCCTCGCGAAGCTCGCCGACGCGCCGTTCATCAAGATCGAAGCGACCAAGTTCACCGAAGTCGGCTACGTCGGCCGCGACGTCGACAGCATCGTGCGCGACCTGATCGAGATCTCGGTCAAGCAGACGCGCGAAGCCGAAATGCGCAAGGTGCGCAGCAAGGCCACCGACCAGGCGGAAGACCGCATCCTCGACATCCTGCTGCCGCAGCCGCGCGCGGTGGGCTTCGGCGGCAATGCCGAGCACGCGAACGACGACAACAACGCGACCCGCCAGACGTTCCGCAAGCGCCTGCGCGAAGGCCAGCTCGACGACAAGGAAGTCGAGCTCGACCTCGAGCAGCCGTCGGTCGGCATGGACATCATGGCGCCGCCGGGGATGGAAGAGATGACCGAGCAGATCCGCTCGATGTTCTCGAATCTCGGCAGCGGCAAGAAGCAGCGCCGCAAGGTGAAGATCAAGGAAGCGCTGAAGCTGCTGACCGACGAGGAAGCGGCGAAGATGCTCAACGAAGAGGAAGTGAAGACGAAGGCCGTGCAGAACGTCGAGCAGAATGGCATCGTGTTCCTCGACGAGATCGACAAGATCACGTCGCGCAACAACGAAGGCAGCGGCGGCGAAGTGTCGCGCCAGGGCGTGCAGCGCGACCTGCTACCGCTCGTCGAAGGCACGACGGTCAACACGAAGTACGGGATGGTGAAGACCGATCACATCCTGTTCATCGCGAGCGGCGCGTTCCACCTCGCGAAGCCGAGCGACCTGATTCCGGAGCTGCAGGGCCGCTTCCCGATCCGCGTCGAGCTCGATTCGCTGTCGGTCGAAGATTTCGAGGCGATCCTCGATGCGACCGACGCGAGCCTCGTCAAGCAGTACCAGGCGCTGCTCGCAACCGAAGACGTGCAGCTCGAATTCGCCGCGGACGGCATCCGGCGCCTCGCCGAGATCGCGTTCGCGGTCAACGAGAAAACCGAGAACATCGGCGCGCGCCGGCTGTACACGGTGATCGAGAAGCTGCTCGAGGAAGTGTCGTTCTCGGCCGGCAACCACGCCGGCGAGCGCGTGACGATCGACGCGAAGTACGTCGACCGTGCGCTCGGCGAAGTGGCGCAGGACGAGGACCTGTCGCGCTACGTGCTGTAACGCGCGCGGTACTTGATGAGAGACGGGCGGCCCCTTCCGGGGTCGCCCGTTTTCGTTGGTGCGCCGCTTACTGCCGGACCGGCTTCTTCGCGAGCTTGCGCTGCAGCGTGCGGCGGTGCATGTTCAGCGCCCGCGCGGTGGCCGAGATGTTGTTGTTGTTCTCCGCCAGCACGCGCTGGATGTGCTCCCATTCGAGCCGGTCGACCGACAGCACGACCGGATTCTCGAGCGCCTCGTCGGCCTGCACTTCGGTCGCGTTGGTCTGCAGCGCGGCCAGGATCGACTCGACGTTGGCCGGCTTCGCGAGGTAGTTGTCGGCGCCTTCCTTCACGGCCTGCACAGCGGTCGCGATGCTCGCGTAGCCGGTCAGCACGAGAATGCGCGCATCGGGCTGCAGGTCGCACAGCGGCGCGATCAGGCTCAGCCCCGAATCCTCGCCGAGATGCAGGTCGACGGTGATGAACTGGAACTTGCCGCCCGCGGCGAGCCGCAGCGCCGTCTCCTTGTCGTGCGCCTGCTGGACCGCGTAACCGCGGCGCTCGAGGCCGCGCGCGAGCGTGCCCGCGAACACCTCGTTGTCGTCGATCACCAGGAAATTGTTCTCGCTCATGTGGTTTCTCCGTCTACGTGTTGGTTGAGGCCGCCGGTATCGCGACGCGCACGACCGGCAGGCGCAGCACGGCCCGCGTGCCGCGCCCTGTTGGAGCGCCGGCCGGGCGGCTGTCCGGCGCGCCGGCCGGCCGTTCGGCTGCACGTGCACCCGTGCGCGATCCCGCGCGTTGTCCCGATACGGCCGCCGCGTGGCCATTTGCCGCACCGCCGGCCCGCCCGTTGCCGCCCGCCGCGCGCGGCGTAACGTCGGACAGTTCGATCTCGCCGCCGAGCCGCGCGGCCGCACTGAACGCGAGATACAGGCCGACGCCGTGCCCGCCCTGCGTGCTGTCGACCGGCATCGCGCCGAGCGATTCGCGCAGCGCGGCCGGAATGCCGGGCCCGTCGTCGCATACCTCGAATTCGATTTCGTCGGCCGTGCCGCCATGCGCGACCTTCGCGGCGAGCGTCACGCGCTGCGGGCTCGCGCGCGCGGCGTTGTCGAGCAGGATCGTCAGGATCTGGCCGGCCGCGACCGTATCGTCGAGCGCGACGCCGGCCGGGCGCGCGCCGAGCAGCTCGAACTGCACGTGCGGATGCCGCAGGCGCCAGTGCTCGACGAACGTGTCGAGCCAGTCGTCCACCGGCTGGCGGCTCGCCGACGTGCTCGCGCGGCTGCGCAGGCGCGCGAGCGCCGACGTGCACAGCGACATCTGTTCCTCGAGCACCTTCAGGTCGGCGTCGTAGCGCGCGAGCCCCGGATCGGCGCGCGCCGCGTCGCGCAACTCCTCGGCGAGCATCGCGATGGTCGACAACGGCGTGCCCATTTCATGCGCGACGGTGGCGGCCTGCACGCCGAGCGCGACGGCCCGCTCGTCGCGCAGCAGATGCTGCTGCGCCTCGCCGAGCGCCGCGTCGCGCTGGCGCAGCGCGTTCGACATGCGCGCGACGAACCACGCGATCAGCCCGACGCTGACCATGAAGTTCACCCACATGCCGGTACGGTAGTAATCGAACAGGTTCGCCGGGTTGTCCATGTTGAGCGGCACCGAATCGAAGCCGAGCGCCGCGTAGCAGGCGACCGCGAACGCCGCGAGCCAGATCATCAGGTGCCACGGCAGCACGGCCGCCGCGATCGCGAGCGACGGCAGGTACAGCGACACGAACGGGTTGGTCGTCCCGCCCGACAGGAACAGCAGCGCGGACAGCGCACCGAGGTCGACCCACAGCTGGCCGAGCAGCTCGAAATTGGTCTCGGGCCGGGCGCGCAGCACGCGCACCCAGGTCAGCGCGTTGAAAACGATTTCGAGCGCGATGACCATCAGCATCGCGGGCAGCGGCAGATGCACGCCGAAATAGGTCTGCACGACGCCGATCGTCACGAGCTGGCCGATGATCGCGAGATTGCGGAGCCAGAACAGGTGACCGAGGTTGACGCGCCCGGTGGTGGTGATTCGTTGCATCCGGGCAGTTTACCCGTTTAGCGCCCGGCGCCTCTAGCGGGGCCGGATCGATGCACACGAACGGGCGCGGCGAGGCGCCGTCAACCGGCCGCGCCGGCCATGCGCTGCGCAATCTCGTCGGCCAGGCACTCGGGGCATCGGCACCGCGCGCCGGCCGCAGGCGGCGTGCCGCCGGGCGGCACCGGCATCGCCGCGCACCAGCAGTCGAACGGCTGCGTATGCGCGCCGCAGTCGAAGCCGCGCCCGCAGTGCGGGCAGCGCGCACGGCGCGGGGCGGAACGGGCGTCGGCGGCGGAATCGGTCATGGCGCAATCGCGGAAGCGGGCGGGACATCGCCCCACGCGACAAGCATAGCGCGGCGGCTGGATTTTGCACGCCGGCCGCTTGGCCGAACGCCATCGGAAACGCACGTTGGCCAGCCTGCCGCCGCCGCCCGCGCGACGGCGCCCGAATCGCGCCGCGCCATAGCCGGCGGGCCGCCGCGTGCGATGCCGCGCCGCGCCGCCGGGGCGCCGGCCGGCCCAAAAACCCGATGCTGCGCTGCGCCACTCCTGTACAATTCGCCCTGTTTCAACCGTTCCCAGCCAGAGCCGCCGCCATGTCCGAGCCCATCGACCTCTCGCAGATCGCCCCCACGCTGAAAGCAGAAATCCTCGCGGAGGCGCTGCCGTACATCCGTCGTTACCACGGCAAGACCGTGGTCATCAAATACGGCGGCAACGCGATGACGGAAGAGCGGCTCAAGCAGGGCTTCGCGCGCGACGTGATCCTGCTGAAACTGGTCGGCATCAACCCGGTGATCGTCCACGGCGGCGGTCCGCAGATCGATCACGCGCTGAAGAAGATCGGCAAGGCCGGCACTTTCATCCAGGGCATGCGCGTCACCGACGAAGAGACGATGGAAGTCGTCGAATGGGTGCTGGGCGGCGAAGTGCAGCAGGACATCGTGATGCTGATCAATCACTTCGGCGGCCACGCGGTGGGCCTGACGGGCAAGGATGGCGGCCTGATCCACGCACGCAAGCTGCTGATGCCGGACCGCGACAACCCGGGCCAGTACATCGACATCGGCCAGGTCGGCGAAGTCGAGGCGATCAACCCGGCGGTCGTGAAGGCGCTGCAGGACGACGCGTTCATCCCGGTGATCTCGCCGATCGGCTTCGGCGAGGACGGCCTGTCGTACAACATCAACGCGGATCTGGTCGCGGGCAAGCTGGCCACGGTGCTGAACGCCGAGAAGCTGCTGATGATGACCAACATCCCGGGCGTGATGGACAAGGACGGCAACCTGCTGACCGACCTGTCCGCCCGCGAGATCGACGCGCTGTTCGAGGACGGCACGATCTCCGGCGGCATGCTGCCGAAGATCTCGTCGGCACTCGACGCCGCGAAGAGCGGCGTGAAGTCGGTGCACATCGTCGACGGCCGGATCGAGCATTCGGTGCTGCTGGAAATCCTGACCGAGCAGCCGTTCGGCACGATGATCCGCTCGCATTGAGCGCGCGCCGCCCGCCTGCCAGCCCCGACCTGCCGGCCCCGCTGCGGCGCCGGCGCATCTCGCGCAGCCGGCCGCGCGCCGGCGCGCCCGTCTGGCTGTTCGATCTCGACAACACGCTGCACCACGCGTCGCACGCGATCTTTCCGGAGATCAACCGTGCGATGACGCAATACATCATCGACGCGCTGCAGGTCGGGCGCGCCGAAGCCGACCGCCTGCGCAACGGCTACACCGAGCGCTACGGCGCCGCGCTGCTCGGCCTCACGCGCCACCACCCGATCGACCCGCACGACTTCCTGCGCGTGGTCCACACGTTTTCCGACCTGCCCGCGATGGTGCGCGCCGAGCGCGGCCTCGCGCGCATCGTCGCCGCGCTGCCGGGCCGCAAGCTGATCCTGACCAACGCGCCCGAAAATTATGCGCGCGCGGTGCTGCGCGAGCTGGGCATCGAGCGGCTGTTCGAGCGCGTGATCGCGATCGAGCACATGCGCGACCGCCGCACGTGGCGCGCGAAGCCCGATCACACGATGCTGCGCCGGACGCTGCGCGCCGCGCACGCACGGCTCGCCGACGCGATCCTCGTCGAGGACACGCGCGGCCACCTGAAGCGCTACAAGCGTCTGGGCATCGGGACGATATGGATCACCGGCCACCTGCCCGGCCATCTGCCGGCAACCGGACGCCCGCATTATGTCGACCAGCGCATTCGTTCGTTAAAATCGCTGCGACTGGGCACACGATCGGGGCGACAAAAATGCAGCCGACTTACCCGCAGGACCAAGCCGTAACGGAAAGCCAGGCCACACCCTCCCGCCCGCGCCCGAAGCCGGGCGAGCGCCGCGTCATGATCCTGCAGACGCTCGCGGCGATGCTCGAGGCCCCGAAACCCGAGAAAATCACGACCGCCGCGCTCGCGGCCCGGCTCGACGTGTCGGAAGCCGCGCTGTACCGGCACTTCGCCAGCAAGGCGAAGATGTACGAAGGGTTGATCGAGTTCATCGAGCAGGCGCTGTTCGGGCTCGTCAACCAGATCGTCGCGAAGGAGCCGAACGGCGTGCTGCAGGCCCGCACGATCGCGCTGACGATGCTCAATTTCGCCGCAAAGAACCCGGGCATGACGCGCGTGCTGACCGGCGAGGCGCTGGTCGGCGAGGACGAGCGGCTCACCGAGCGCGTGAACCAGCTGCTCGACCGCATCGAGGCGACCGTCAAGCAATGCCTGCGCGTCGCGCGCACCGAGGCGCAGGCGCCCGATGGCGCGACGCCGTTCGTGCTGCCGGCCGACTACGATCCCGGCGCCCGCGCGAGCCTGCTCGTCAGCTACGTGATCGGCCGGTGGCATCGGTTCGCCAAAGGCGGGTTCCAGAAGCCGCCGGGCGAGCAGGCCGATGCGCATCTGCGGCTGATCCTGCAGTGACCGGCGCGTGACGGTACGCCCGCCATGCGCCCGAATCCGGGCCTCGCAATTTCCGCTATACTTTGCCGACTGTCGCCTCACGGGCGGCAGGTCGGAAGCGCGCCGATTTGCTGACTCGATTGCGGGCGCGCGAACCGGCCAGGGCGTGGCTGTGCGCTTGCCTTGGCGGTTCACTACAAATGCGGCTAAAGAGGTCGTCAGCCGCGCACCTTCGCCTCCGCGCATCGCCGACACCATTTAGCCGCCCAGTCATAAGGCGGAACGAATGGAATCGATCGGCATCGTCGCTCCACAGACCATGCACTTCGCCGAACCGCTGCGCTTGCAAAGCGGCAGCGTGCTCGGCAACTATCAGCTCGTCGTCGAGACGTACGGCGAGCTCAACGCCGCGCGCTCGAACGCGGTGCTCGTCTGCCACGCGCTCAACGCGTCGCACCACGTCGCCGGCGTCTACGCGGACGATCCGCGCAGCACCGGCTGGTGGGACAACATGGTCGGCCCGGGCAAGCCGCTCGACACCAACCGCTTCTTCGTGATCGGCGTGAACAACCTCGGCTCGTGTTTCGGCTCGACCGGCCCGATGAGCATCGATCCGTCGACCGGCAAGCCGTACGGCGCCAAGTTTCCGGTGGTGACCGTCGAGGACTGGGTGCATGCGCAGGCGCGCGTCGCCGACGCATTCGGCATCGAGCGCTTCGCTGCGGTGATGGGCGGCAGCCTCGGCGGCATGCAGGCGCTCGCGTGGAGCCTGATGTATCCGGAACGCGTCGCGCACTGCATCGACATCGCATCGACGCCGAAGCTGTCCGCGCAGAACATCGCGTTCAACGAGGTCGCGCGCTCGGCGATCCTGTCCGATCCCGACTTCCATGGCGGCGACTACTACGCGCACGGCGTGAAGCCGAAGCGCGGCCTGCGCGTCGCGCGGATGATCGGCCACATCACGTACCTGTCCGACGACGACATGGCCGAGAAATTCGGCCGCGCGCTGCGGCGCGCCGACGGCGCGCTCGACGCGTACAACTTCAGCTTCGACGTCGAATTCGAGGTCGAGTCGTACCTGCGCTACCAGGGCGACAAGTTCGCCGACTACTTCGACGCGAACACGTACCTGCTGATCACGCGCGCGCTCGACTACTTCGATCCAGCGAAGGCGTTCGACGGCAACCTGACGGCCGCGCTCGCGCACACGCAGGCGAAGTACCTGATCGCGAGCTTCTCGACCGACTGGCGCTTCGCGCCCGCCCGCTCGCGCGAGATCGTGAAGGCGCTGCTCGACAACAAGCGCACGGTCAGCTACGCGGAAATCGACGCGCCGCACGGTCACGACGCATTCCTGCTCGACGACGCGCGCTATCACAACCTGCTCCGCGCGTATTACGAACGAATCGCCAACGAGGTGGGCGCATGAACCAGCAAGCGTTGAATTCCCTGTCCGCGCGCGCGGACTTCCGCACGATCGCGCGCTGGGTCGAACCGCGTTCGACCGTGCTCGACCTCGGCTGCGGCGACGGCTCGCTGCTCGCGCTGCTGATGGAGGAGCTGGACGTCACCGGCTACGGAATCGAGCTGAACGACGCGGGCGTGCTCGCGAGCGCGAAGAACGGCATCAACGTGATCCAGCAGAACCTCGAGGATGGCCTGCGCCTGTTCGAGGACCACAGCTTCGACATCGCGATCCTGTCGCAAACGCTGCAAACGATCCACCAGACGGCCGCGATCCTGCGCGAAACGGCGCGCGTCGGCCGCGAGTGCATCGTGTCGTTCCCGAACTTCGGCTACTGGCCGCACCGGCTGTCGGTGCTGAACGGCCGGATGCCGGTGTCGAAGTCGCTGCCTTACCAGTGGCACAACACGCCGAACGTGCGGGTGCTGACGATCGAGGATTTCGAGGCGCTGGCGCCCGAAGTGGGCGTGACGATTCTCGACCGCGTCGTGCTGCACGAAGGCCAGCCGATTCGATGGGGAGCGAACTGGCGTGGTAGTCTTGCTGTCTATCGCGTCAAGCGCAGCTGAGCCGGGGAGCCGTTGACGGAAGATCCGGCCCGCCCACGCGCGCGGCCGCCCCTCCTGCGCCGTGCGCGCCGCCTGCGCTGCCGCCGCCATCAGTCAACGCTACCCAGTTCCTGTCCATGTCGAAAACGCCACACGAGGCGCCCGCACTCACCGCTCACGAGGATCACCCCGGCTGGCGCGCCTATCTGAACACGCACATGCTGATCTGCGTGTTCCTGGGCTTCACGTCGGGGCTGCCCCTCTTCACGCTCGTCTACCTCGTGCAGGCATGGCTGCGCTCCGAGGGCGTGAACCTGAAGGAAATCGGCCTGTTCGCGCTGATCCAGTTCCCGTATACGTGGAAGTTCCTGTGGGCGCCGCTGATGGACCGCTACATCCCGCGCCTGCCCGGCTGGCGGCCGGGCCGCCGGCGCGGCTGGCTGCTGCTCACGCAGCTGCTGGTCGCCGGCGCGATCGCCGCGCTCGGCTTCGTGTCGCCGCGCGACTCGATCTGGACGGTCGCCGCGCTCACGACGCTCGTCGCATTCTTCGGCGCGAGCGCCGACATCGTGATCGACGCGTATCGCCGCGAGTTGCTGCGCGACACCGAGCAGGGCCTCGGCAACGCGGTGCACGTGAACGCGTACAAGCTCGCCGCGCTGATTCCCGGCTCGCTCGCGCTGATCCTGTCCGACCACCTGCCGTGGGACGCCGTGTTCGCGATCACCGGCGCGTTCATGCTGCCGGGCATCCTGATGACGCTCGTCGTGCGCGAGCCGGAAGTGGTCGGCACGCCGCCGCGCAACCTGCGCGACGCGATCGTGCTGCCGTTCCGCGAATTCATCCAGCGCGACGGCTGGGCCGGCGCGCTGCTCGTCATCGCGTTCATCTTCCTGTTCAAGATTGGCGACACGATGGCGACCACGCTGTCGACGTCGTTCTTCCTCGACATCGGCTTCTCGCGCACCGAGATCGGCATCGTCGCGAAAACCACCGCGCTCGTCGCGAGCGTCGCCGGCGGCATCATCGGCGGCATCTGGCTCGTGAAGATCGGCATCGGCCGCGGGCTGTGGATCTTCGGCGCGCTGCAGATGGTGTCGACGCTCGGCTTCGCGTGGCTCGCGCAGCTCGGCCCCGGCTCGCCGGTGCTCGCGGTGCTGTACGACTTCACGGTCGCGGCCAGCCACGCGCTCGCGTCGTTCATGTCGGTGTTCGGTATCGAGATCACGCCGAAGCTGAGCCCGATGACGGTCGCGCTCGCGCTCGTCTACGGCTTCGAAACCTTCACGACCGGCCTCACGATGGCCGCGTTCGTCGCGTATATCGCGAGCACGACCGACCCGCGCTACACGGCCACGCAGTTCGCGCTGTTCACGAGCCTCGCGTCGGTGCCGCGTACGCTCGCATCGGCCGCGAGCGGCTTCGTCGTCGCGAAGATCGGCTGGTACGACTATTTCATCGTGTGCACCGCGCTCGCGGTTCCCGGCATGCTGCTGCTGTTCAGGATCGCGCCATGGAACGGTGCCGCGCGCAACGGCGAGGCGAACCGTGCGCGGTAACCGCCTGCATCGTCTCGCGCGCGTGACGGCTGCGTTGAGCGTCGGCGCCGCGGCATTCACCGCGACGAGTGCGCACG
>NZ_JACFYV010000168.1:0-15436 GCF_016759955.1 Burkholderia sp. KCJ3K979 | reverse complement strand
GTCGCGCAGCCGGCCGAGCACGCTGACGTTCGGCTCGGACAGCTTGCGCAGCGTCAGCAGCAGGCTCACGCCGATCGCCGCGAGCAGGCCATGCAGCACGCCGAGCACGAGCACCGCGAGCAGCGCCGCGATCACGACGAGCCGGTCGCGATGCCAGACCCAGTACGGCCTGAACACGGACGGATGCAGCGAATGGCTGACCGCGAAGATCACGATCGCCGCGAGCACAGGCTCGGGCGTACGCGCGAGTTGCGGCAGCAGCAGCCAGACGATCAGCGCGACCACGCCGGCCGCCCACATCCCCGCCAAACGCGACTGCGCACCGGCCGCCTCGTTCGCCGACGTCGCCGAATAGCCGGCGCCGACCGGCATCCCGTGCAGTAGCCCCGACACGAGGTTCGCGCAGCCGAGCGCGACGAGGTCGCGGTTCGGCGACACGGTATCGCCATGCTTCAGCGCGAAGTTGCGGATCGAGCCGTACGACTCCGCATACAGGATCAGCATCAGCGCAAATGCGAGCTCGACCGTCTGCATCCACGCATTGCGGTCGAGATGCGGCAAGCCGAATTCGAGGTGCCGGAAGTCGATATGGCCGACGATCGCGATGCCGTACCGCTGCCAGTCGATCACGTAACCCGCCGCGATCGACAGCACGATCACGACGAGCGTCGCGGGCACGCGCGCGCCGCGGCCGAGCACGAACAGCAGCGCAAGTGCCGTCGCACCGACCACGACGCTCGCGAGATTCGCGTGCGGCGCACCGGCGAGCAGGTCGAGCGCGACGTGCGGCGCATCGCTGTGCTGTACGGAAATCGCGAGAATCTTCGGCAACTGCTTGATGACGATCGTCAGCGCGAGACCGAACGTGAAGCCGCGCAGCACGGGCCGTGCGACGAAATCCGACATGCCGCCGAGCCGCGCGACACCGGCCAGGATGAACAGCACGCCGGTCATCGCGACGAGCGCCGCCGCGAGCGCGAGCTGCGCGGCCAGCGCCATCCCCGATTCGGCGAGCACGGTCGCCGCGAGCACCGCGGCCGACGATGACGTCGACGACACGATCGCGAAGCGGCTGCTGCCCGTCAACGCATAGACGACGAGCCCTGACAGCAGCGCGATCAGGCCGGCCTGCGGCGGCAGGTTGGCCAGCCCCGCATACGCGACCGCCTCGGGAATCAGCAAACCGGCAATCGACAGGCCGGCCAGCGCATCGAGGCCGACGCGCCGCGGGCGCGGCGCGGGCGGCGTGTCGAGCGCGACGAAATGGTCGGGATGCTGCGGGCCGGCGTCGGGGCGAATCGGAGCGGTCGTCATGAGACGGCGGAGCCGTGAGCCGGTCAAGGCTTGACGGCAATCACGCCCGACCAGCCGGGCAGATAGCGCGCATCCTGCTCGTGCGCGCGATGCAGCGCGATATCGAGCGCCTTCGCGAAGTTCTTGCGGATCTGGTCGAGCGACACGTGCTGGCGCAGATAGTCGGCCCACAGGAATTCGCTGAACGGCGTCGCGTCCTTCGCGTAGCCGCCCGCCGTGCGCAGTTCGCCGGCGAGGCTGCGGTACGGATCGTCCTCGAGCCCCGTCAGCACCTTCGGCAAATGCGCATAGTCGCGCCGCGAGCCGTCCGGGCCGAACGGATGCACCCACTGGTTGTGTTCCATCATCCGCCAGAAGATCGTGTCGTCGAGCCACGACAGATCCTTCAGCAGCATCGCGTTCACGCGCGCCTCGCCCTCCTCGATCAGCGCGAGGCCGAGATGGTGGTGATCGGTGATGTAGTGCAGCCCGTCCGGGCCGAGCACGGCCGGGAACCAGTGCGATTCGATCGCGGCCTTGCGGGCGCGCTTGTTCAGCGCCTTCCAGTGCTTGCGCTTCGCCTTGACTTCGCGGTAGCCCACCGTCATCTGGGTCGGACGCAGCGCGTCGAGCCTGACGGGAATGAGATGAACGTCGTTGCCGAGTGCCATGGTCGTACCCCATGTTGCAAAATTCCGGCAACGATACTCCTGATCCCGGGCGCCGTTAATCCGTCATGACCGCGATACGCGTCCGGTTGATGATCTCTGACACCTGGCCTGCACGACGCCGCGCTACGCGCGCAAATCGTCGCGTTCGAGACGATGACGAATGTAAGGAATGCCGTCGTGCACGATGCTCACGCGCCGCATGCCGAGCTTGCGCGCCACGTTCAGCGAGCCGCTGTTGGCCTCCGCGATATCGGCGATCACGCGCGGCAGGCGCACGGTGTCGAACGCGTGCCGCACGACGGCCGCCGCGGCTTCGCTCGCGATGCCGCGCCCCCACGTCGCACGCACGAGCCGCCAGCCGATCTCGACGTCGCGCGACCCGTCCTTGTAGTCGGGAATCAGCAGCATCCAGCCGATGAACACGTCGGGCGCGGCCTTCTCGAAGATCGACCAGTAGCCGAGGCCCGGCGGATAGTCGCACGTGATCCGGTGCGTGACGAAGCGGCGATGCTCGACGGGGTCGTGCCATGGGCCCGCGATGTGGCGCGTGACCTCGGGATCGCGATCCATCTCGATGCACGCATCGAGATCGGCCAGCACGCGCGGACGCAGCCACAGCCTCGCGGTTTCGAGCACGGGCAACGGGTCGGCGGAACGGTCATTCATCAGGACTCCTGAGTCGGTGACGATGCGCATCGAGCGCATTACAGAACAGATACAAAAAGCCTTCCAGAATGATACAGAGACCTGTCGCACACCTGGCGCAGCGCCGTTTCAGATTCCGAAACAGTCCATTTCGTAGGGATTATTCCCGATTCGCGCTTATCGCGCCCCACCTCGCGCAGCACGGAAGCCTACACTCGATCAGTGCCCCCGCGCCGCGCGCGAGCCGGGCCGGCATCCGCATGCCTATCGCGAGCGCGCAAGCCAACGAGGAGACCCGGACATGAGCTGGACCCGCGAGCAACGCAACGTCACGATCGCCGCCTACCTGGGCTGGACGCTCGATGCGTTCGATTTTTTCCTGATGGTTTTCGTGCTGAAGGACATCGCCGCGGAATTCGCGTCGACGATCCCCGCCGTCGCGTTCGCGCTCACGCTGACGCTCGCGATGCGCCCGCTCGGCGCGCTGATCTTCGGCCGGCTCGCCGACCGCTTCGGCCGCCGCCCGACGCTGATGGTCAACATCGCCTGCTATTCGCTGCTCGAACTCGCGTCGGGTTTCGCGCCGAGCCTGACCGCGCTGCTCGTGCTGCGCGCGCTGTTCGGCATCGCGATGGGCGGCGAATGGGGCGTCGGCTCCGCGCTGACGATGGAAACCGTGCCGACCCATGCGCGCGGCTTCGTGTCGGGGCTGCTGCAGGCCGGCTACCCGAGCGGCTATCTGCTCGCGTCCGTCGTGTTCGGCCTGTTCTACCAGACCATCGGCTGGCGCGGGATGTTCATGGTAGGCGTGCTGCCCGCGCTGCTCGTGCTGTACGTGCGCGCACACGTGCCCGAATCGCCGGCATGGAAACAGATGGAGAAACGAGCGCGCCCGAGCCTCGGCGCCA
The DNA here is from genome assembly GCF_016759955.1 of Burkholderia sp. KCJ3K979. Taxonomy (NCBI): domain Bacteria; kingdom Pseudomonadati; phylum Pseudomonadota; class Betaproteobacteria; order Burkholderiales; family Burkholderiaceae; genus Burkholderia; species Burkholderia sp. KCJ3K979. The sequence continues at coordinate 11,919 of NZ_JACFYV010000168.1, read as the reverse complement.
CGCTGAAGCAGAACTGGAAACTCACGATCTACGCGATCGTGCTGATGACCGCGTTCAACTTCTTCTCGCACGGCACGCAGGATCTCTATCCGACCTTCCTGCGCGAACAGCATCACTTCGATCCGCATACCGTGTCGTGGATCACGATCGTGCTGAACATCGGCGCGATCGTCGGCGGCCTGTCGTTCGGCACGATCTCGGAGCGGATCGGCCGGCGCCGCGCGATCTTCATCGCCGCGCTGATCGCGCTGCCCGTGCTGCCGCTGTGGGCGTTCTCGAGCGGCCCGGTTGCACTCGCCGCCGGCGCGTTCCTGATGCAGATCTCGGTACAGGGCGCGTGGGGCGTGATACCGGTTCACCTGAACGAGATCTCGCCCGACGAGATCCGCGCGACCTTCCCCGGCGTCGTCTACCAGCTCGGCAACCTGCTCGCGTCGGGCAACGCGACGATGCAGGCGTCGCTGGCCGTGTCGAACCACGACAATTACGGCTTCGCGCTCGCTCTCGTGGCCGGTATCGTCGCCGTCGCGATCGCCGTGCTGATCCTGTTCAGCCGCGAACGGCGCGGCATCGACATGACGCAATCGGTCAATACGCGTAGCACCGTCGGGTGAACCCGCGCGTTGCGGCACCGCATCATCGCGCGCGCCCCGCCCCGCCGTGAGCGGGTGTCGCGCTTTCCGCACCCGCACATCGAACTAGAGGAATTGATCCAGATTCCGCGCTTGCCCGGTCCGGCCACGATTTTTTATCTTAATAAAAACGACTGTTTGAATCAGATAATCAAATCACCTGTTCGCGGCCGGGAAACCGGCATGGGAGGCGGAACATGGCAGTAAGTCAGGAGGGGCGGCCATCTGCGGGACGGCCGTCCGGGGCGCGGTCATCCGGCACACGGCAGACCGGGGGGACGAAGGCGCGCATTCTCGATGCGGCCGAGGATCTGTTCATCGAGCATGGCTTCGAAGCGATGTCGATGCGGCAAATCACGTCGCGCGCGACGGTCAATCTCGCCGCGGTCAACTACCACTTCGGCAGCAAGGAAGCGCTGATCCACGCGATGCTGTCGCGCCGGCTCGACCAGCTGAACCAGGAACGCCTCGGCATCCTCGACCGCTTCGATGCGCAGCTCGGCACGCACATCACCTGCGAGCACGTGCTCGGCGCGATGTTCATTCCGGCGCTGAAGGCCTCGCGCGATCCCGAACGCGGCGGGCCCGGCTTCCTGCGGCTGATCGGCCGCGCGTACACCGACCCCTCTCCGTTCGTGCGCAACTTCCTGACCGCGCACTATGCGAGCGTCGCGGGCCGCTTCTTCGATGCCTTCCAGCGCGCGCTGCCGCACCTGCCGCGCACCGAGCTCGGCTGGCGGCTGCATTTCGCGATCGGCGCGCTGTCCGGCGCGCTCGCGGGCGCCGAAACGGAAAGCCTGATCGACGAATTCTCGCAAGGCCGCACGATGAACGACGTGCAGATGATCGCGCGGCTGTCGTCGCTGATCGTCGCCGCGCTGAAAGCGCCGATGCCCGACACGGCGCAACTGTCGATCTTCGCGGCGGTGCTCGACGACGCGGGCGCCAGCGAAGCGTTCGGGCTGCCGCAGTCGGGCGCGACGACCGCCGAGACGGCCACGCTGCATTCCACGAACTGAGCGCGCGAGGCCACGCGCGGCTTCCTGTTCACGATTTGATTGATACGCGCGGTCAGGCGCGGCGTCGAGACGCCCGCATCGACCGACGCGAAGCACAGGGCATGGGCCGGCGCTGATGCGCCGCCCCCCGCCGAGAGCCAAGACCGGAGACACGTCATGTCATCTTCCGCAGCAACCACCTCGGCCCAGATTGCGCCGAACACCGACGCCATCTGGTACGCGTCGTACCCGCCCGGCGTTCCGCACGAGATCGACGTCACGCAATACGCATCGCTCGTGCAGTTCTTCGACGAATGCACGACCCGCTTCGCCGACCGCGTCGCCTACGTGAGCGCCGGCGCGTCGATGACGTATCGTACGCTCGCGCAGAAGGTCGACGCATTCGCGTCGTATCTGCAAAGCCTCGGCGTGAAGCCCGGCGACCGCGTCGCGATCATGCTGCCGAACACGTTCCAGTACCCGGTCGCGCTGTTCGGCACGCTGAAGGCCGGCGCGATCGTCGTCAACGTGAATCCGCTCTACACCGTGCGCGAACTCGCGCACCAGTTGAAGGACAGCGGCGCGCAGACGATCGTCGTGTTCGAGAACTTCGCGCGCACGCTGCAGGACGCGCTGCCGGAAACGCAGGTGAAGCACATCGTCGTCACCGCGCTCGGCGACCTGCTCGCCGACGGCTTCAACGCGAAAGGACGCCTGATCAATTTCGTGCTGAAGCACGTGAAGAAGCTCGTGCCGGCCTACCATCTGCCGCAGGCCATCCGGCTGCGCTCCGCGCTCGCGCTCGGTGCACGCGGCAAGCCGCAGCCGGTGCAGACCACGCGCGACGATCTGGCGTTCCTGCAGTACACGGGCGGCACGACCGGCGTCGCGAAAGGTGCGATGCTCACGCACGGCAACCTGATCGCGAACCTGCTGCAGGCGAAGGCGTGGATCGCCGACCAGGTGTCGGGCGACGTCGAAACCGTGCTCACGCCGCTGCCGCTCTATCACATCTATTCGCTGACGGTGAACGCATTCATCTTCATGGGGCTCGGCGGGCGCAACATCCTGATCGCGAACCCGCGCGACATGAAGATGGTGATGAAGATCATCCGCCACGAGACGTTCACGGGCATCACCGGCATCAACACGCTGTACAACGCGTTCCTCGACAACGAAGAATTCCGCAAGCGCGACTTCTCGAAGCTCAAGCTCGCGATGGCGGGCGGGATGGCGATGCAGCGTGCGGTCGCCGAGCGCTTCCAGCAGGTGACGGGCCGGCCGGTGGTCGAAGGCTACGGCCTCACCGAGTGCTCGCCGATCGTCACGATGAACCCCGTGGACCTGAACGACATGGCCGCGTTCAGCGGGTCGATCGGGCTACCCGCGCCGTCGACCGTCGTGCGCTTTCGCCGCGAGGACGGCACCTGGGCCGCCATCGGCGAGCCGGGCGAGCTGTGCGTGCACGGCCCGCAGGTGATGCGCGGCTACTGGCAGCGCCCCGACGAGACGGCCAAAGTGATCGACGCCGACGGCTGGCTCGCGACCGGCGACATCGGCGTGATGGACGAGCGCGGCTTCATCCGCCTGATCGACCGCAAGAAGGACATGATCCTCGTGTCGGGCTTCAACGTGTATCCGAACGAGATCGAGGAAGTGCTGGTGATGCATCCCGGCATCAGCGAAGCCGCGGCGATCGGCATTCCGGACGAGGTACAGGGCGAACGGATCAAGGTATTCGTCGTGCGCCGTGACCCGTCGCTGACGGCCGAGGACGTGCTCGCGCACTGCCGCAAGAACCTGACCGGCTACAAGATGCCGAAGTTCGTCGAGTTCCGCGACGCACTGCCGCAGACGAACGTCGGCAAGATCCTGCGGCGCGCGCTGCGCGACGAGGAACTCGCCAAAATCAACGCCGCGAAGCAAGGCTGAACGATCCGTCGCCCCGGGAGACGCTGTCGATGAACGAAGGAATGAAGCGCCACGCACGGCATGTCGCCACGGCGGCCGTCGCGTGCGTGCTGTCGCTCGCGCAGGCAAGCCTGCATGCACAGGAAACGGCCGGCGCGGCGAGCGCGGCCCAGGCCGCTGCGCTGCCGGCGGATCTCGCGAAAGTCACGCACGAGCCGCTCGCGCAACAGGCGCGCTGGCTGCGCACGGCGGCCCAGCGCGGCACGCTCGCGCAACTCGACGACGCGACGCTCACTGCACTCTTCAAGGCGCTCGATCCGCTCGCCGTGCCGCTCTATATCCGCAATGGCCCGAACGGCTATCCGTCCTACCAGTTCACGATGGTGCGTCAGGAGCGCATCAGCGGAAAATGGTCCGACACGCCCGACCGCATGCTCGTGAAGACGACCCGCGAGCCGCTGCGCGTGTATGCGAAATGGCTGCCGGGCGGCGCGCATGCCGGCCAGGAGACCATCTACGACACGACGCAGCGCAAGGACGAGATGTACGGCCATCTCGGCGGCCTGCTCGGCAAGATTCCGCTGTGGACGGCGATCGACGGCGCGCTGGCGCGCGCCCAGTCGAATCACCAGGTGAAGGATCTCGGCACCGAGTTCATCGCGAACCTGTACCTGACCGAAGGGAAGAAATACCTGGAAGCCGGCGTGCAGCGCCCGACCGACGTGGAAGCCAAAACGATCGGCGGTGTGCGCGTCGTCGCGCTTACCTACGAAACGCCGACCGGCCGCCCGCAGTTCTATGCGAAAAAGGAAGTGCTGGGGCTCGACCTGCACGCACCCTATTTCCGGACCGTCGAGTCCTATGACAACGACGGCAAGATCTTCGAGCGGATCGTCATCGAGAAAATCGCGCCGGCGACCCTCGACGACACCGCATTCGACCCGAAAAACCCCGACTACGCGTTCTGACGCGCGCCGGCACGGCGGGTCACGGGCTCAATCGTCATCGTCGTCGCCGTGGTGTCGACGCCAGTGCTTGTAATAGTGCTTGCGCCACTTGCGGTAGCGATCGTCGTCGTCATCGCCGTAATAGCCATACCCATAGCCCGGATAGGCGACGACGGCCGGCTGCGGCGCCACATAGACCGGCGCCGGCTCGACATAGACCGGTGCGACCGGGACGCCGATGCCGACCGACAGGTCGACGTGCCCCGCCATTGCGCTACCGGAAACGAGCAACGCCATGCTCCCGATCACCGCTGTTACTTGCCTCTTGTTCATGCTCCGCATCCCTGATAAGCCGGCCCGCCCGGTTCACGCGGTCAATGTAAGCGCGGCGCGCGCACCCAGGTGATACGGGGCTGCGAGAGTCGTAACGCGACGTAACGAAACGAATTTGACCGTTCGGCCTAATCGCGAAAATGCGCCGGAACGTCTATAGTGGGTTACGGTTCGACACAATCACGACTGCGCGCTCCCTTATCGAACAGGGTAGAATTCCGCCAAACGGCTTGTGGACGAACACGCCACACACACGCACAACATATTCTCTGACGCAGGCTCCTGCCGCACCTCAATGGCCAATCCCGCAGAATCCCATCCGCAAAACGACTTCATCAATTCGGCGCGCAAGGAACGTAAGCGTGTTGAAATCTATCTCGTCAACGGCATTCGTCTGACGGGGTGTATCGAGTCGTTCGACCAGTATCTGGTGATGCTGCGCACCCCCGTGGGTCTGCAAGGCATCTACAAGCGTGCGATTTCCACGATCCAGCTCGACACGGGCGGCTCGCGCCCCGGCGGCGGCGGCCCCCGCGGCCCGCGCACCGGTGGTCGCCCCGGCGGCCGTGAAGGCGGCGGTCACAGCCCGTACGGCTCGCACGGCGGCCCGCGCGAATCGCGCGGCGACGGCGGCTACGGCTCCCGCGAGCCGCGTGAAGGCTACGGTTCGCGTGAACCGCGCGAGGGTTACGGCTCACGTGAGCCGCGCGAAGGCTACGGCGCACCCCGCGAGCCGCGTGAACCGCGCGAAAGCTACGGTGCGCCGCGCGACACCGGCGACGCATCCGGCAACGCCGCGCCGTCGGATTCCCGCGGCGGCAACGGGCCGGTCATCGTGACGCGCCGCCGGCGAATCGTGCCGGACGGCCAGTAAGACAAAAAGGGCAAGCCAACCGGCTTGCCCTTTTCACTTGTCCGGCCGGCGCGGCACGTCGCCGCACCGTCGTTACCGGGTTCAGCGCGCCGTCGTCGGCAGGCCCGCGTCAGCCTCGCGCTGCAGCGAACGCACCTGCTGCTGCAACGCCCGCAGTTGCGACTGGAGTTGAGCCTGTTGCGCCTGCAACGCCGCCGTTTCGCTCCGCACGCTCTTCTGGCGATCCGCCACCGCCGCCTGCTGCTGGCGGGCGATCGAGATGTCCGCCTGCAGGCGCCGCGCGCGGTCCTGCGTGACCTCGATCTGCTTGTCCATTTGCGCCTTCTGCGATTCCAGCTTCGCCGCCCGCAACTCGTTGACGGCCAGCCGCTCCGCCTGATGCGAGAAATCGCGATAGATCGCTTCCGCACGCGTTTCGTCGTAAGTCTTGATCACGCGCCAGAACGCCTTCTGCTGGAACAACGCGACGAAATACGCACCATCCTTGACGTTGAACAGCAGGCTGGCGCCGTAGCTGCCGTTGTAGCTCGTGCGCATTTCCGTCAGCGAGTGCGCCTGGATCTGGCGCTGCAAGTCGTCGACCGTGCTCGGCCCCGTCATCTCGCCGGCCTGCGGCTGCACCGACGTCTGTGCCTGCGAATCGATCACCGGAATCGCGGCCACCGGCGCCGACGCCTGCTGCACCGCCGACGGATCGCCGCCCGCCAGCCCCTGCGCGAACGCGCCTTGCATGCCTCCCACCATGGCGAGCAGCAATACGCTCACCCGCCCCAACCCCGTCATATGGCTCATGAAGTTTTATTCCCGCCCGAGTCGTTGTAATTCACCGCGATTTTATCTCATTAATTACTCACTTTCGCGGGTCTCGGGCTCTTCGTCGAAGATCTGATATTTGCGCATTTTTTCCCACAATACCTTGCGGCTGATGCCGAGCTGCTGGGCCGTGTCCTGACGCCGCCAACCGTTTGCGTCGAGCGCCGAGATCACGCGGTTGCGCTCATTCATGTCCCATTTGCTGCGATCGACGAACACCTCGGCCGCGCTCTCCGCCGGCACCGGCTGCGCCGCGCTGCGCGCATGCGCGATCAGCCGCTGCAGCCGCGCGGCATCCCAGCCGCCCGTCTGCCGTACCGTCACGCCGACCCGCTCGGCCAGATTGCGCAGTTCGCGCACGTTGCCGGGGAAATAGCTGTCCGCGACCGAATCCGTGAGCCAGTACGGCAGATCGGACAACTGGGCGAGCCGCTCCTCGCCCACGACCTGGGCGACGAACGACTTGAACAGCGCGATCTTGTCCACCGCACCGCGCTCTTCGAGCGACGGAATGCTCAGCTCGATCACCGCGAGCCGGTAGTAAAGATCCGCGCGGAACAACCCTTCCTTCACGAGCTGCGGCAGCTTCTTGTTGCTTGCCGCGACCAGACGGAAATCGACCTTGACCGGCGCGGTCGCACCGACCCGCAGCACCGCGCCGTCCTCGAGCACGCGCAGCAGCTTGACCTGCTGGTACAGCGGCAGATCGCCGACCTCGTCGAGGAACAGCGTGCCGCCGGCCGCCTGTTCGAAATAACCTTTATGCGCAACAACCGCGCCCGTGAACGAGCCTTTCGCATGACCGAAGAACAGCGATTCGAACAGGCCGTCCGGAATCGCGCCGCAGTTCACCGGCACGAATTCGCCGTGCCGATAGCGCGAATGCTTTTCGTGCAGCAGTTGCGCGATGCGCTCCTTGCCGACGCCGGTTTCGCCGTGCAGCAGCACGTTGGTGTCGCAGTCGGCGAACGTATCGACTTCGTGCAGCAGCGCCTGCATCGATTCGGAGTGCGCGACGAGTTCCGACGGCTGCAACGTTTCGGCTGCGTGCGCCCGCAGTTGCGTGACGAGCTTGCCGATCATGCCGCGCAGTTCGGCACAGGTGAAGTCGAGCGGCAGGATGTGCGAATACTCGGGCGGATACTGCGACGCGTCGTGGTCGCGCGCCGCGCCGACCCAGACCACCGGCATGCCGATGTTGGCCTGCCAGTCACGCAGGAATGCCGCGCCGCCCTCGATCATCGTCACGCTGATGATCGCAAGCGACCGCCGCAATGCGGCGCGCTCGGGCGAGACCGCCGCGTTGTCGGCGCGGATCACTTCGACGTCGAAGCTCGCCATGCACCGGGCGACACGGTCGACGATGTCCGCCTTGCCTTCCCAGACGTACAGGTCGAGCTCTTCGATTGCGGGCGTATTTCTCATCTGATCTGCTTCTTCAGTAAACCGTTTGGGCGACCCCGCAATTGAGCGAGATCTGATGGACCGTCGCCGCGCCGACCTGGACGCCAAGCAGATTCAGCAGCGGAACGAGGACTGCGTCAAGGCTGGACAGGAGTGGGCGGAGCTGGCCGGTCAAAAACGTGAGCAAGGTGGACACGAAGGTGGACGGCAGCGACAGAAGGTTCACGCCCCCGAGTCCGATGTTGGCCGTGATCGTCGCGGCCGCGAGTTGGCTCAGCGCTGAACCGAGCGCTGAACCGAGCGCATTCGAGTTGACCGTCCAATAGTTCGCGTCGATTCCGGGTACGCCGTTGAACGTGTGCGATTGCTCAGTGCCCTGCACCTGAACCGATATATTGGACAGACTGGCCGTCAACTGTGCGAGCCCGAGCACGTTGACGTTGATGATCTGGGCGGGCGATTTGCAACTGTAAGTCGACGACAGATTGATCTTGCCTGACGCATCGAGCGGAGGCTGGCCGATGCATAAATTGGCTACACCGGGTCGCGCAGTGATGACGACAGTGCTGGTTGCCTGTGTCGACGTGCATTGCGTCGAGTCCAGCCGCGCCGTGCCGGTACCAGCCTGTAGGTAGATCGGCAGGTTGACGTCGACGCCGACGTTGAGCGCGCCAAGCAACGCCCCGACGATGGGCAACTGTGTCGTACCAAGCTCGACATTCAGATACACGCCCACCGCCGCCGTCGACGCCGTTGTCCGCCACGTTCCCGTCGCCGGATCGATCCCGCCCTCGCCGATGCCGATCGACGGCGGGCTGATGATCTGCACCTGCAACTGCGTTCCCGTCAGCCCGCCGAGATTCAGCGACGGCACGTTGACCACGACCGCCGGCTTGCCCGTTGCCGCGATCTCCGCGCCGACCATCAACAGGTCGAGCAAATCCACCTGTGCGTTGAGCGCCGCCTGCGTATCCGCGAGCGCGACGTTCAGCAAGCCGCCCGCGCCGCCGAGGCCGATCGACGTCCCCGGAACGTTGGCGTTCACGATCGCCTGCAGCGTGGCGAGGCTCGCCTGCAGGCTTGCGTTGACGACGGACGTCTGCGTGGCCGCCTTCACCATCAACTGGAGCAGTTGCGGCAACGTGAGCTTCAGCGCGAGCAGTTGATCGACCGTGCCGACGCCCGCCGCCACGACGAGGTCACCGACCGTCACGTTCGTGCACGCAAGCGCTTGATACGATGCGATGTTCAGGTTCAGGTTGGCGCCGAGCAGCGCACCGATCAGCCCGTTGACGAGCCCCGGATTGCCGGACGTCGGCGCCGATCCGCCTGAGCAACCCACTCCGCCGAGCGCGGCCAGGGTCGCGCCGACCGAGAACGTATCGATGTTGGTCGACCGCGCGGTCGACACCGCGGACACCGTCTGCGGCGGCCCGACGAAAAAGAACGGCACTTGCCGCGTGACGACCACCTTGGCCGCGTTCAATTGCGTGGTTCCGGATGTCGCGGCAGCGTAGTAGCTGGGTGCCGGGTTGACCGACGTATCCCAGCGGCCACATTCGATGGTGATCGTGTCGCCGTTCGACGCATCGAGCCCGTTCGACTGTGCGTTGCTGGTCGCGGTGGCAGTCGGCTGCGAACAGGCGTCGTCCATCCGCTGCACGGCCGCGAGCGCGGCCATGTCGGCAATCCGCTGCACGTCCCGACGCTGGAAAAAGAGATTACCGACGCCAATGGCGCCAAGCGTCGTGATGGCGATCAGCGTCGCGATGATCGCCATCACCGAGAACGCGCCGCGCTGTCGTGACGCGCGGCGGATCGTGCCGCCACTGTGCCGGGTAGTCACCGTTTTGCTCCGTCAGCGCGCGAGGTCGCCACCGGACAGGCCGCCGCCGCTGCCACCGCTGCTGCCGCCGCCCGACGCCGACATCGTGCCGAACCACTGCGGAATCGGCGTCTTGAACGAGTCGATATAGCGCTGATAGGCATACGTGCCGGCCGCACCGTCGATCGGTTGCGGCGCGGCGGCCGCGCGATTCGAGCGCTGCACGTCGAGCAGCGCGCTGGTCGCATGACCGATTTCGGACGCCGGCGTGTCGTCTTGCGCATGCGCGACGCCCGCCCCGAGCGAGCAGGCGAAGGCGATGCCCACGGCCTGCACGCGGATTGAGGAAAGGTGAAACATGATGGCCTCCGTGAATATCGTCGTTATCGCGCGAAACGCTGCAGCAGCGGCACGGCAAGATCGAAATTGTCGCTGCTCGCCACCGACGGCACGGGCGCAGTGGCCGGCGTATAGGCGACGGCGCGCTGCTTCGCGCGCATCGCGGCCGCGACCTTCGTCTCGTCGTCCCGAATCTGGCCGCGCACGGCGGGCGACAGCTTCTGCTGATCCATCAGCCGCCGCGCGTCCTTCGCGTGACCGGTCGCGAGCAGGTAGAGCACGAAGTTGCTGAGGATCTTCGGGTTCTTCTGCTCGAGTTCGGCCGCCTTCAGCAGCGGCACGCGTGCCCCCGCCAGATCGCCTTCGCGCATCTTCGAATACGCAAGGTCGGACAACGTCGCCGCATCGGTCGGCGCAAGCGCCGTCGCCTGCTCGAGCTGCTGCGCGGCCAGCGCGAAATCGCCGCGGGCGCCGGCGGTCAGCCCGAGCCCGCGATAGCCGCGCGCCGCGAGCGGCGTCGTCAGCAACTTGGTATAGGCGGCCACGCCGGCGTCGTACTGGCCGGTCGCCCGCAACGCATCGGCGCGCAGCAGGATCGTGTCCGGCGATGCGCCATATTGCTTCTCGTACTGATCGATGTGCGCGAGCGACGCGAAATACAGCCCTTGCCCCTGCATCCGCTCGATCAGGCCCAGATACATGCCCGGCGTATCGGGCGCCGCATTCTTGTCGGCCGCGGCCTGCATCAGCGCGCCGCGTTCGGCCTGCGCACCGATACCGTATCCGGACTCCTTGAACATCGCGCACCCGCTGGCGAGCAACGCGCACGCCGTCGCGCCTGCGATCGTGCGAACCCAACCCAATCGATTCATCTCGTGTCGCTCCTTCCCCTCATGCCGCATCAGCGCTGAAACGCAGCGAGCGCGGACAGCACGGTCATGATCCCCGGCCCCGCGGTCACGATCAACAGTGCCGGCAACAGCGTGACGATCATCACGCCGGTCATCTTCACCGTCAGGCGGCCGATCTGCTCGCGCAGCGTCGCGCGACGCCCTTCACGCAGACGGTCGCCGAATTGCTTCAGCGGCTCCTGCACCGCACCGCCATGCTTGTCGACCTGAATCAGCAAGCGCACGATCGCGCGCAGATCCTCGTTGTCGAAACTGTTCGTGAGGCGTTGCAGCGATTGCTCGCGCGTACGTCCGGCCGCGAACTGCCGCTGCGCGACGCCGAGCTCCCACGACAGCACCGGCAACATCGTCTGAAAATCGTGCGTGACCACCTGGATGCTCTGGTCGAGCGACAGGCCGACGCCCTGCAGCAGCCGCAACATGTCGACGAGCAGCGGCAGTTCGGCCGCAAGGCTCTGTCGACGCGCGGTCGCGCGCCGCCGCACGTAGATTTTCGGCAGCATGTAGCCGGTCACGAGCGCGATGGAGAGCCACAACGGCCAGCGCGCTTGCTGTCCGCGGCCGATCAGTACCAGCACGGCCAGCGCCGGCAGCAGGATCGCGCAGACGATGCGCGCGCCGACGAACAGCGCTCTGGCGCGCACGTCGACGAAACCGCACTGCTCGAGCAATCGACGGTCTTCGTCGGCGATCAGATATCGGCTGAAACCGGTATCGAGCCACCGCATCCCGACGTCTTCGAAACGTTCGCGCAGCCTCGCGAAGCGCACCCGCGGCGCGACAGGTGCCGCTGCCTCGCGCGCCGCTTCGCCGGAACCGGCACGCGCGGCGGCCGCTTCGACTGCGGCGGCCCGGCGGTCGAGCGCATGCAACAGCGCGCGCTCGGCACGCTGCACGAGCACGATGCGAACGATCGCGAGCGCGGCAAGCAG
>NZ_JACFYV010000167.1:0-15494 GCF_016759955.1 Burkholderia sp. KCJ3K979 | reverse complement strand
GGCGAGCCGGTGCCGATCGTCGCGGTCGCGTCGCCGATCGGCGATGCGGAAGGCAACCTGGACGGCGCGGTGCTGCTGTTGCGCGATGCCGGCGCGGACCGCGCGCGCATCGATGCGTCGCGGCTCCAGCATGCGGTCGTCGAGGCGTCGCCGGACGCGATCGTCGGGATCGACGCCAGCGGCCGCATCGCGAGCTGGAACGCGGCTGCGCAGCGGCTCTTCGGCTACGACGAGGCCGACGCGCGCGGCCGCAGGTTCGACACGCTGATCGCGCGGCGCTGGCTGCGGCTCAATCCGCTCGCCGACGCGTTCGACGCGATGCAGGAACCGGTCGGGCCGCTCGAACTGTTGTGCGTGCGGCGCGACGGCCGGCGCTTTCGGGCGACGGTGTCGGCGTGCCCGGTGCAGGGCGACGCGCGGGCGTGCGTCGCGCTGTCGCTGACGCTGCGCGAGACCGGTGCGCAGCGTCGTCGCGACCTGCGGGCGCAGCGCTCGCTGCAGGGCGCGCGCGATGCGCGCGATCAGGCCGATACGTCGAACCGGCTGAAGGACGAGCTGCTGGCCACGGTGTCGCATGAATTGCGCACGCCGCTGAACGTGATCTACGGGTGGATCGAGGTGTTGCGCAACACGGGCGACCACGCGTTGCAGCATCAGGCGATCGACGCGATCGACCGCAGCGCGCGTTCGCTCACGCGGATGGTCGGCGACATTCTCGATGCGTCGTCGCTCGCGACCGGCAAGCTGCGGCTCGACGCGACGCCGGTCGACGTCGTGCGGTTGTTCTCCGATCAGGTCGGCACGTTCCAGACCGCCGCCTCGTCGGCCGGCATCATGCTCGCATTCGACTGCGACGCGTCCGCGTGCATCGTGTCGGGCGATGCCGAGCGGTTGCGGCAGATGCTGTCGAACCTCATCTCGAATGCGATGAAATTCACGCCGGCCGGCGGCAGCGTGACGGTCGGCCTCGCGCGCGACGGCACGCAGGTGGTGCTGACCGTGGCCGATACGGGGCAGGGCGTCGCGACCGAGTTCCTGCCGTACGTGTTCGACATGTTCCGCCGCGCGGACGATTCGCCCGCGTCGCCGCGACGAGGGCTCGGTCTCGGCCTGTCGATCGTGCGACATATCGCGCAACTGCACGGCGGCAGCGTGAGCGTCGCGAGTGCGGGCCGCGATCGCGGCACGACGTTCACGGTGACGCTGCCGGCCGGCTGGCAGCCGGCCGGCGCGATGGCGTGGAGCATCGCGCAGGCGCGCGGTCGGCACGAGGCGCTCGTGCTCGACACGCAGCGCATCCTGATCGTCGACGACGACGCGACCACGCGGGCCAGTCTCACCGCCGCGCTGACCACGTTCGGCGCGGCGGTCGCGATCGCGTCGTCGGGCCGCGAGGCGCTCGCGATGGTGGCCGACATGCGGCCGACGGTCGTGCTGTCCGACCTCGCGATGCCCGACGGCGACGGCTTCTGGCTGCTGGAGGCGTTACGGCGCGGCGCGACGAACGGCGACAGCGGCCCGCTCGACGTGCGCGTGCTGGCCGTCACCGCGCACGCTGGCCTCGCCGACGAACGCCGCGCGCTGGAGGCCGGCTTCGACGGCTACCTGTGCAAGCCGGTCGACGTGCGCGAACTGGCGCACAAGATCGCGCACGTGACGAAGCGCGACGGCTGACGCACGTCGCGCTTCGGTTGCTTCGGTCGCGTCAGCCGCGTCACGTCGTCGGCGCCGGCCGGTTCTGCGTGTGGACCTGGGCCAGCAGATGCGACGCGATGCGCGTGCTGCGCACGAGGTCGCCGGGCGCGTGGTGCGTGACCTGGCGCTGAATGAAGTAGCGCGCGGTGTGCGCGAGCCCGTTCGCGAACGTCGTCGTCGCGCGCCAGCCGAGCCGCTTCTGAGCGGCCGCCAGATTCGGCCGCCGCTGGCGCGGATCGTCGGACGGCAGCGGCCGGAATTCGATCGGCACGTTGGCGCCGACGATCCGCACGACTTCCCGCGCGACGTCGATCATCGCGATCTCCACGTCGCTGCCGAGATTGACCGGCTCGCTCGCATCCCCCGGTTCATCCATCAGCCGGATCAACGCATCGACCATGTCGTCGACGTAGCAGAACGAGCGCGTCTGCTTGCCGTCGCCGTAGACGGTCAACGGCTGTTCCGCGAGCGCCTGCGTGACGAAGTTCGACACCACACGCCCGTCGGCCGGGTGCATGCGCGGGCCGTAGGTGTTGAAGATCCGCGCGATCCGCACGTCGATGCCGTACTGGCGGTGATAGTCCGCGAACAGGGTTTCCGCGCAGCGCTTGCCTTCGTCGTAGCACGCGCGGATGCCGGTCGGATTGACGCGGCCGCAATAGTGCTCGTCCTGCGGATGCACGTCGGGGTCGCCGTACACCTCGCTCGTCGACGCCTGCAGGATGCGCGCCTTCACGCGTTTCGCGAGGCCGAGCAGGTTGATCGCGCCGTGCACGCTGGTCTTGGTCGTCTGCACGGGGTCGCGCTGGTAGTGAACGGGCGACGCCGGGCACGCGAGGTTGTAGATCTCGTCGACTTCGACGTAGAGCGGAAACGTCACGTCGTGCCGCATCAGCTCGAAATTCGGCGCATCGAGCAGGTGCGCGATGTTGTCCTTCGTGCCCGTGTAGAAATTGTCGACGCACAGCACGTCGTGGCCGGCCGTCACGAGGCGTTCGCACAGATGCGAACCGAGAAAGCCGGCGCCGCCGGTGACGAGGACGCGTTTTCGGTCGTAGCCCTTCATTACGTATTCTCCTTGCGGTGAGCGAGCACGCCTCGCGTGGTGGCGACCGGCGTGCGCCGGCCGGTGCCGGCCGACGTGCCGGCGCGCTGCGCGTGGGCGACGTCGCGGTAGATGTCGACGAGCCGGTCGGCGACGCCTTGCCAGGTGTAGAAGCGATGCGCGCGCAGGTAGCCGGCACGGCCGAGCGCGGCGCACAGGTCCGGTTGCGCGCGCAGTTGCACGAGGCGCGCGGCCAGCGCGGCGGGGTCACGCGGCGGCACGAGATAGCCGGTCGTGCCGTCGTCGACCGTCGTGCGGATGCCGCCGACGTCGCTGCCGATCACCGGCGCCGCGCACGCCATCGCCTCGACCGGCGTGATGCCGAACGGTTCGTACCACGGCGTCGTCACGAACACGTCGGCCGCGCTGTAGTACAGGTGCAGCGCGTCGCGATCGCGCCGGCCGACGAAGGTCACGCGGTTCGCGATCCCGAGTTCGTGCGCGAATGCGGCGAGCCGCGCGAGTTCCGGGTCGCGCGCGGGGTCGGGCGTCGGCTGGCTGCCGCCGACCACGTACAGGTGTGTCGGCCGCTGCGGGTCGCGCGGCATGCGTGCGAGCGCGTCGATCACGGTGTCGATGCCCTTGCGGGGCACGAGGCGCCCCAGTTGAAGTACGACGAATGCGTCCTGCGGCCAGCCGAGCCGCGCGCGCGCATCGACGCGCGGCACCGGCCGGAATTCCCGCGCATCGAAGCCGCACGGCACGATCTCGATGCGCGCGGTGTCGGCGCGATAGTGCGTCGTCAGGTCGAGCGCATCCTGCGGGCATTCGGCGATCAGGCGGTCCGAGCGGCGCGCGAGCGTGTCCTCGATCGCGAAGCGGGCGTCGGGAAAGCCGTCGGCCGTGCCCTGGTGCAGCCGCCGCACGCGGCCGAGCGCATGGAACGTCGTGACGAGCGGGATGCCGAGCGCTTTCTTCACGCGCAGCGCTGCGTCGCCGGACATGAAGAAGTTCGCGTGCATCACGTCGACCGGATCGGGCTCGCGCCGCATGCGCGCGATCATGTACTGCGCGAACGGGCCCATGTACGGCAGCAGCTGCTCCTTGGGCACGTCGGTCGGCGGGCCGGCCGGCACGTGGATCACGCGCATGCGCGGGCCGATCGACACGACTTCCGGCAAATGCGGATTGTCGCAGCGGGTGTAGACGTCGACGTCCAGGCCGCGCTCCGCGAGCTGCTTCGCGACGTTCGCGACATAGATGTTCTGACCACCGGCATCGACGCCGCCGATCACCCCCAGCGGCGACGCATGTTCACTGATCAACGCAATTCTTTGCATGGTATTGCTCCCGGTATCGGGGCCGCGCACACGGGCCACCCTTGTTGGTCGCTCGGCAATCGGCATGCCCGCCGGATTGCGGGGAAAACCGCTTCCCGGTGTGCCGAAAAAATTACAACGCGTTGGATGAAAGGGCGTCTGATCGCTGTGGCGCGCTGGCATGCGGCGCGGCACGCGACTTGCGCGCCTCCCTTTCACCTGCCGGCTTGTCCGGCTTGACGAAAGGAGGTCACGATGAAGGTATCCCCGCTGCAAGCCCGCTCCCCGCGAATCCGCCGTCAACGCGCGCTGCGCACCGGCATGGCGGTCGCGATCGCCGCGGCCGCCGCGTGCATGGTCGTCGCGCCGAACGCGGTCGCCGCCGGCGACGACGGCACCGCATCGTCATCGACGTCGTCGTCGCATTCGAGCACCGGCACGAAGATCCGCGACGCGACGATCACGACCAAGGCGAAGGCCGAACTCGTCGGCACGAGCGGCCTGTCGGCCGGCGACATCCACGTGAAGACCCGGCACGGCACCGTGACGCTCACCGGCAGCGTGCCCGACGAGCAGCAGCGCACGCAGGCCGTCAGCGTCGTGAAGCAGGTCGACGGCGTGCAGGGCGTGCGCGACCAGTTGACCATCCGGCCCAAATAACCGCGACGCGACCGTCACAGGAGTCCAGCGATGAACTGCATGCTAAAACCGGTCGGCGAACAGACGATCGTGATTACCGGCGCGACGAGCGGCATCGGTCTCGTCACCGCGCGCAAGGCGGCACGGCGCGGCGCGAAGCTCGTGCTATTCGCGCGCAACGAGGAAGCGTTGAACACGCTGTGCGAGGAAATCCGCCAGCACGGCGGCCTCGCGGTGCCGGTCGCCGGCGACGTCGGCAACGTCGAGGACCTGCAGCGCGCGGCCGCGGCGGCGGCCGACACGTACGGCGGCTTCGACACCTGGATCAACAATGCCGGCGTGTCGATCTTCGGCACGGCGGCCCAGGTGCCGCTCGAGGATCAGCGCCGGCTGTTCGACACCAACTACTGGGGCGTCGTGCACGGCTCGCTCGTCGCGGCCGACCATTTCCGGCGCAAGAGCGATTTCCACGGCGGCGCGATCATCAACATGGGCAGCGAGGCGTCCGACGCGCCGGTGCCGCTGCAAAGCGCGTACGTCGCATCGAAGCACGCGGTGAAGGGCTTCACCGATTCGCTGCGGCTCGAGATGGAAGCGGACCACCTGCCGGTGTCCGTCACGCTGATCAAGCCGGCCGCGATCGACACGATGTTCGTGATGCACGCGAAGAACTACATGAACGTCGAGGCGAAGCTGCCGCCGCCGATCTACGACCCCGATCTGGTGGCCGACGCGATCCTGTTCGCGGCCGCGCATCCGCGCCGCACGCTGTTCGTCGGCGGGGCCGCCAAGTTGACGTCGGCGAGCGCGTACCACGCGCCGCGCCTGTTCGATCGCCTCGCGGCCACGCTGTTCTCCCGCGGCCAGCGCACGGTGCGCCCCGCGCGGCCGCGCGACGACAACGCGCTGTACGACTCGCGCCACGCGCTGCACGAGCGCGAAGGCATGGAAGGGCCCGTGCTGCGCAGCTGTGCGTACAACTCGGTGGTGCAGCGGCCGAAGGTCGCCGGCGCGGTCGCGCTCGGCGCGGCGGCGCTGGTGTTTGCCGCGTTCGCGCGCGCGCGCCGGCAGTCCGCGTGATTTCGTTCATTTTCCAAGGAGGCTTTCATGACATCCCGACAACATACGGGCCACGAATACAGCCACTCGCGCGCGCACGAAGGCGAGCGCACGCAGCAGGACCACGACAAGGGCGGCCATCAGACGGGCCACGGCAAGCCGCCGAGCCCGGTCGACGTGCAGAAGGCGCTGAAGGGAATGGACTACCCGGCGAGCAAGTCGGACGTCGTGCAGTGCGCGGAACGCTCGCATGCGGACCCGGCGGTGCTCGACATGCTGCGCAAGATTCCCGAGCGCGAGTACGACACGCCGGCATCGGTATCGAAGGAACTCGGGCGGCTGATGTGAGCGTCGCCCCGTCGCGCCGCGTACTTGCGCGCGCGGCGCATCCACCACGAGGAGCACGACCATGGCGATGATCGTCGCAGGCCGTTTCACGACGTTCGATGAAGCGGAAGGTGGGGCGCGTCACCTCTACGAGCGCGCGTTCAGGCCGGACGACGTGTCGATCTTCTTCCTGAACCCCGGCGGCCAGCACGCACGCTTCCCGATCGGCGGCGACGTGTATGCCGACACGGCGGCCAAGCCCGGCGGGCGCGGCGCGATGGTCGGTGCGATCCGCGGGCTGCTGATCGGCGTCGTCCTCGGGTTGATCGTCTATGCGCTCGGCCTGCGCTACTGGTTCGTGCCGGCCGCCGCCGCGCTGGCCGGCGCCTATCTCGGCGCATTCGGCGGCGCGCTCGGCCGCATGCGCGGCGAGCAGGCCGAAGGCAAGGGCACGCTCGCGCAGAGCGAGACCGGCGTGATCCTCGCCGCGCGCGTGACGCCCGACACCGCGACGGCCGCCGAAGACGTGCTGCGCGCGACCGGCGCGAAGTCGATCGAGCGCGTCGAAGGCGACTGGCAGGACGGCGAATGGCGCGATTTCGATCCGGTGCGCCGGCCCGACGAAGCGCCGTCCGGCGGCCCGCGCTGACCACGCCCTTTTTCCAAGCGCTTGCAACGCCAACCGTAAAAACACGGCCGCCGTGCGCGGGCCGGCGTGCGCCGCGCGCGGCACGCCGCTTGCGCAGCATCGGCGGCACCTGTTCAAGGAGGAACCCATGACCACCGCACAGACTCCCCCGCCGCAGAAACAGACGCAGCAGCCGGGCACGGAGCGCGACATGCATCCGAAGCCGCGCGACGAGGCGGCCGACTACGTCGGCAGCGGCAAGCTCGCCGGCAAGGTCGCGCTGGTGACGGGCGGCGACAGCGGGATCGGCCGCGCCGTGGCGGTCGGTTTCGCGAAGGAGGGCGCGGACGTCGCGATCGTCTACCTGAAGGAATCCGACGACGCCGCGCACACGAAGCAACTGATCGAGCAGGCCGGCCGACGCTGCGAGGCGATCGCGTGCGACGTCGGCGATCGCCGGCAGGCGCGCGATGCGGTCGCCCGCACGGTCGAGCGGCTCGGCCGGCTCGACGTGCTCGTGAACAACGCGGGCGAGCAGCATCCGCAGCCGGGCATCGAGGACGTGTCCGAGGAACAGCTCGAACGCACGTTCCGCACCAACGTATACGGAATGTTCTTCTGCACGCAGGCCGCGCTGCCGCACCTGAAGGAAGGCGGCCGCATCGTCAACACGGCGTCGGTCACTGCTTATCACGGCAGCCCGAAATTGCCCGACTATTCGGCGACCAAGGGCGCGATCGTCGCGTTCACGCGCTCGCTGTCGATCGAGCTGGCCGAACGCGACATCCGCGTGAACGCGGTCGCGCCGGGGCCGATCTGGACGCCGCTGATTCCGTCGACGTTCACGCCCGAGCAGGTCGCGAAATTCGGCTCGAACGTGCCGCTCAAGCGGCCGGGCCAGCCGGACGAATTGATCGACTGCTACGTGCTGCTCGCGTCGGACGGCGCGAGCTACATGACCGGGCAGACGCTGCATCCGAACGGCGGCTCGATCGTCGGCGGCTGATGGCCGTTTCCACGCAAGCACCAGGAGAAAGCTGATGAGACAACCCAACTGGACGATCGCGGCGCTCGCCGCCGGCGTGCTCGCCGTGTCGGGGCTTGCTCGCGCGCAGATGCCGAGCGAGCCGCCCGCATCGAATGCGCATGTGCCGGGCGGCGTGATCAACCCGTCGTCGGGCGCTGGCGCCGCCGGGGACCCCGGCATCGCGAAAGCGCCGAAGGGCACCGACGCGGAGTTCGTCGACAAGGCCGCGATGGCCGGCAAGGCCGAAGTGCAGGCAAGCCAGCTCGCGCTGAAGCAGGCGCAGTCGGCGGACGTGCGGGCGTTCGCGAAACGGATGGTCGCGGATCACGGCAAGGCGAACGCGAAGCTCAACGAAATCGCCGCGCGCAAGGGTATCAAGCCGCAGGTCGAACAGATTTCCGACCCTGACGTGGAGGCGCTGCGCGGCAAGAGCGGGCACGACTTCGACACCGCGTATCTCGCGGCGGCCGGCCCCGACGCGCACCAGAAGGCGGTCGCGTTGTTCGAGGACGAAGCGCGCGACGGCAAGGATGCGCAACTGCGCGCGTTCGCCCAATCCACGCTGCCGACGCTCAAGCATCACCTGAGCATGGCGCAGACGCTCGCACGCAAGGTGGGCACGCAATAACGCGTGCCCGGTTCCACCCCTGGGCCGCCCATGCGGCCCGCTTTTCGGAGAAGCAGTCATGGCCCAACGGCAATCGAAGCACGAAGGTATCCTCGAACTGCTCTGCCAGGCATACGAGACCGAGCTTGGCGGCGCGCAGATCTACGAGGCCGCGCTCCAGTGCGCGACCGACGAGGACCTCCATAAGGAATGGGAGAAGTACCATCGCGAGACGCTGCATCACCAGGAGGTGCTGCGCAAGGTATTCGAAACACTGGGCCTCGATCCGGATGCGCAGTCGCCGGGGCGCGCCGCGGTGGCGGCAACCGGCAAGTCGCTCGTGCAGGTGATCCAGCAGGCGAAGAAGCAGGCCGACCCGGCGGTCGCGCAGGTCGTCGCCGCCGAGTGCGTGGTGCTGGCCGAAACCAAGGATCACCTGAACTGGGAGCTGATCGGCTACGCGGCTGATCAACTGCCCGACAGCGATGCCGCGAAGGCGCTGAAGGCCGCGCACGACGAGGTCGAGGCCGACGAGGACCATCACCTGTATCACACGCGGGGCTGGGCGCGCGAAATGTGGATCGAGTCGATGGGCTTCAAGGCGGTGCTGCCGCCGCCGGAGGAAGTGAAGAAGGTGGAGTCCGCGGCCGATGCGGCACGTGCCGAGCGCTCGCGCGGCAAGATGATGTAACACCCGGGCGGGCGTGCCGCGCGCGGCGCGGCCGCCCGCTTGCCGGTCCATCAGGTTGCGTACGCAACCTTATGAACGTCCCCCCGCTTCAATCCCTCACGTCAGCACATCGACGATCATCGTCACCACCGACACCGCCATCAGCGCGACCGCCAGCCAGCCGAACATTTTCGATACCGGCCCGCTGCCGGGCTGTCCTGCCGCATCGCGCTGTTGCGACAGCAGCATCACCAGCACGAGCATCGGCACCGCCGCGACGCCGTTGAGCACGGCGCTCCAGTACAACGCGCGGATCGGGTCGATCGGGCTGAAGCAGATCGCGATGCCGACGATCACGCACAGCGCCAGCACCGTGTAGAACGCGGGTGCGCGCCGCACGGGCTCGTTCAGCCCTTCGCGAAACCGCCACGCTTCCGCGCAACCGTAGGCGGCGCTGCCCGCGAACGCGGGAATCGCGAGCAGCCCGCAGCCGACGATGCCGAACGCGAACACCAGGAACGCGGCTTCGCCGGCGATCGGCCGCAACGCCTCGGCGGCCTGCGCGGTGCTGCCGATGTCGTGCCGGCCGTGCGCGAAGAACACGGCCGCGCCGATCACCATGATGCAGAACGACACGGCGTTGGTGACGATCATGCCGGTCCACGTGTCGAACGTGATGCGCTGTTCGGTCTCGCTGCGCGTGTTGCGCTCGCCGTTCTGTTGCTCGGCCGTGGTTTCCTCGACTTCGAGCGCGGCCTGCCACACGAACAGGTACGGGCTCAGCGTCGTGCCGAGCACGGCGACCGCGGTGGTCGCATAGTCGTGCGTGAAGGCGATGTGCGGCAGCACGATCGCGTGCAGCAGGTTGCCCCAGTCGACGTGCACGAAGCCGAGTTCGAGCACGTACGCGATCAGGCCGAGCGTCATCCATTTGAGCCAGCGCGCGTAGCGTTCGTACGACAGCATCACCTGCAACGCGAGCGATGCGATCCCGTAGAGCGGCGCATACCAGTAGCTGCGGCCGCCGACGACGAGCGCCGTCGCGTCGCCCATCGCCGCGAGATCGGCGCCGACGTTCACGACGTTGACGATCACGACCATCCCGATCAGCATCTTCGCGACGCGCTCGGAATAGTGCTGACGGATGCCGGCCACGAGCCCTTCGCGATTGCGTCGCCCGAAGAACGCCGACGCGAGCTGCACGGCCACCATCATCGGCAGCGTGACGACGATCATCCACAGCATGTTGAAACCGAACTGGCTGCCGGCCTGCGCGTAGACGGCGACGTTGCTCGGATCGGCATCCGACGCGCCCGCGAGGAGGCCGGGGCCGAGCCGCCGATACCACGGTTTCGCGGCGGCCGGCGGCGCCTCGGCCGCCGGCTGCGCGTCTTCGTCGAGTCCGCTCATCCGGCATCCCCGTGCGTCGGGCGCCCGCCGCCGTGGCGCCGCTCGCGGGCGAGGCGCGACGCGGTGCGCAACGCGTCGACCGGCGTGCGGTATGCATGCTCGCGGGAATCGGCGCCGCGCGTGCGCAGCACGTACGAAGGGTGATAGGTCGCGACGACGAGCCGGCCGTCCTCGGTGCGCACCGGAGCGCGCGTGCGCTCCAGCGTCGCGTCGTTGTCCTGCAGCACCGCGCGCAGCGCCGTCGCGCCGAGCGCGACCACCACGCGCGGCTGGACGGCTTGCAGTTCGCGCTCGAGCCAGTAGTGGCACGCCGCCACTTCACGCTGCGCGGGTGTCTTGTGCAGCCGGCGCTTGCCGCGCGGCTCCCATTTGAAGTGCTTGACCGCGTTCGTCAGGTAGACATGCGCGCGTTTGATCCCGGCTTCGTCGAGCGCGCGGTCGAGCATGCGGCCGGCCGCGCCGACGAACGGCAGGCCTGCACGGTCCTCCTGGTCGCCCGGCTGCTCGCCGACCAGCATGATCGGCGCGTCGACGGGCCCGGCGCCCGGCACCGGCTGCGTCGCGTGTTCCCACAACGGGCAGCGGCGGCACGCGTCGAGCGTGGCCGGGGCATCGTCGTCGGGCGGCTGCCGCGTCGGCGCCTGGCGGTCGGGCGTTTTGCGCGTCATGCGGCATCTCCGGCGCAGGCTGGACGGGCGGCACGCTGCCGTCGCGCGGAACATGCCGGCGCTCGTGCTGTCGCACGCGCATTGGGAAGCACACCGGACGATCGAAGCCGCATCGTGCGCATGAAAGACTCCTGTGTCGACGATGCGAGCAAGGCAGCAACCGGCATGCCGCATGCAGTCGGCATGGGCGCGCGCCTTGCGTGGCAGGCCGGTCCAACGACAGGAGAAGCACGATGCAACTCGACCCCGGCGACGATCCGGCCGCCGACGACGTGCTGCTGTGGCGCGCGCCCGACAGCGTGCCGCGCCGTCCGCGCCGCGTGCTGGTCGTCGACGACTATCGCGATGCGGCGGATGCGCTGCGCCTGCTGCTCGAGGCGCGCGGCTTCGAGTGCCAGGTCGCCGACGATCCGTTCGCCGTGTGCGACGTCGCGCGCGACTGGCAGCCGTTCGCGGTCGTGCTCGACATTGCGATGCCGGGCCTCGACGGGCTGCAGCTCGCGGCGCGGCTGCGGCGCGATCCGCAAACGTCGGACATGCTGCTCATCGCATGCAGCGGGCTTGCCTCGCGACGCGATTGCGAACGGGCGAAGGAAGCCGGCTTCGACGCGCACTGCGCGAAGCCGCTGACGCCGCACCGGCTGCTGGGCTACCTCGAATCGGCGAGCGGCGGCGCCATGAAGCCGGACGGGGACGTTACACGACCCTTGTAAAAAGGCTGACGGTGCGCGGGGCGCGGCCGCTCACGCGCCGGTGCGCGGCGCGGCGCGCGCGCTCGAGCGGCCGGCCGCGGCGGCCAGCGCGCCGGCCAGCAGGAGCAGCGCGGCGCTCAGTGCGAAGGTTGCCCGGTAGCCGTGCAGGTCGAATAGCAGGCCGCCCGTCGTCGCACCGAGCGTGATCGCCAGTTGCACGACCGCCACCATCAGCCCGCCGCCGGCCTCCGCATCATGCGGCAGCGTGCGCGCGAGCCAGGTCCACCAGCCGACCGGCGCCACCGTGCCGAGCAGGCCCCACAGCGCGAGCAGGCACGCGGTGGCCGCGGTCGACGCGCCGAAGCCCGTCAGCGCGACCGCGATCGCGGCCATCAGCAGCGGCGTGGCGACGAGCGTGCGGTGCAGCCCGTATTTGAGGACGCCGCCGATCAGCGCGGTGCCCGCGACGCCCGCGACGCCGATCACGAGCAGCATCAGCGACAGCGTGGTCGTGCCCGCGTGGGTGACGGTTTCGAGGAACGGGCGCAGGTAGGTGAACAGCGCGAACTGGCCCATGAAGAACACGCCGACCGCGGCCATGCCCCATGCGACCGGCCGCCGGGCCAGCAGCGCCGCCGCGCCGACGCGCGTGCGCGGCGGCGCGGACGGCATCGCCGGCAGGCTGACGAGCTTCCAGCCGAGCGCGAGCGCGGCGACCGGCACGACGCAGAAGAACGCCCAGCGCCAGCCGACGATCGCGCCGAGGAAGCTGCCGAGCGGCGCGGCCACGACGGTCGCGAGCGCGTTGCCGCCGTTCACGATCGCCAGCGCGCGCGGCACCTGGCGGTCCGGCACGAGACGCATCGCGGTCGCGGCGGACATCGACCAGAAGCCGCCGATCGCCACGCCGATCAGCGCGCGGCCGGCGATGAACGCCCCATAGTTCGGCGCGAACGCGACGACCGTGCCGGACACGATCGTCAGCAGCGTCAGCGACAGCAGCAGGCGCTTGCGATCGCAGCGCCCGGCGAGCGACGCGATCAGCAGGCTCGTCACGAGCGCGAACGCGCCCGATACGGAGATCGCCTGGCCGGCCTGGCCTTCGCTGACGTGCAGGTCGCCCGCGATCGGCGTGAGCAGGCTGACCGGCATGAATTCGGACGCGACCAGCGCGAACGCGCCGAGCGACATCGCGAGGACGGCGCCCCACGCGGCGGTATGGCCCGGCGCGGCGCCGCACTCGGGCGTGGAAACGGATTGCATGACGGAAATCGGAGCGAACGGGGCCGGTCGCGGGCTCAGTCGCAATGCGCGGCCGTGTCGCGGCCGGCCAGATGCGTGCGCGCGTCGTCGTTGCGGGCGGCCTCCACCTTGATGGCGGCGGCCTGCGCGTCGTCGACCCACGTGCGCGGATTCATGCGGGCGGGATTGAACCCGGCGGCCGAGTAGCGAACCATGTCCTCGCGAACCTGCTCGCGGGTGAGGTCCGACGCGGATTGCGCGAACAGCGGGGTGGACGCGACGAGCGCGGCGACGGCGGTAACGGTGGCGAAAAGACGGGTATTCATGGCGTGTGATTCCGGAAAGCGGGAGGCCGGCGTGCCGGGCGGGAGCGCGGCGCGACGGGTCGATGGCTTCGCAGTCTAGCGAGTCGTCCGGCATCGATTAAGTAGCACGGCGCGCTTGGACTTATTAGCTAAACCGATGAATCGCCGCCGGCGATGCTACGATTGGCGCTCGTCCCGACCGGAGCCTTTCGACATGGCGCGCGAAAATTTCAACGATCTGCTCGTCTTTCTCGCGGTGGCCCGCGATCGCAGCTTCACGCGCGCGGCCGCGCGGCTCGGCGTGTCGCAGTCGGCGCTGAGCCAGACCGTGCGCGATCTCGAAGCGCGGCTCGGCGTGCGGTTGCTGGCGCGCACGACGCGCAGCGTGTCGACGACCGAGGCCGGCGAAGCGCTGTTCAATGCGGTGGCGCCGCGCATCGACGAGATCTCGGCGCAACTCGCCGCGCTGTCCGATTTCCGGGACAAGCCGGCCGGCGTGGTGCGCATCACGGCCACCGAGCATCCGATCGACACGGTCATCTGGCCGAAGCTGCGGGCCGTGCTGCCCGACTATCCGGACATCCGCGTCGAGCTGTCGGTCGACTACGGGTTGTCGAATATCGTGGAAGAGCGCTACGACATCGGCGTGCGGTATGGCGACCAGGTGGCGCAGGACATGATCGCGGTGCGCATCAGCCCGGACATCCGGATGGCGATGGTCGCCGCGCCGTCCTATCTCGACGGCCGCAAGCCGCCGAAGAAGCCGCAGGATCTGCTCGACCACGACTGCGTGACGCTGCGGCTCGCGACCGCGAAGGGCATCTACGCGTGGGAATTGAAGAAGGGCAAGAACGCGATCCAGGCGCGCGTGAACGGCCGGATCACCTGCAACACGCAGCCGCACCTGCTGCAGGCGGCGCTCGACGGCTTCGGCATCGCGTTCGTCACCGAGGACATCGCGCACGCGCATCTGCGCAGCGGCGCGCTGCGGATCGTGATGCCGGACTGGTGCCCGGTGTTCCCCGGTTATCACGCGTACTATCCGAGCCGCCGCCAGGCGTCGCGCGCGTTTTCGGTCGTGATCGACGCGCTGCGGCATCGGTCGTAGCGCACGGCGTCCGGCGCCGGCGCGGCGCGGGCCCCACGCGCGGATAGAAAAAGAACGCCCCGCGCGGGGCGGGGCGGGTCGAACGGATGCGCCGGCGAACCGGCGCGCGTCAGAGGTGGTCAGTGACGGCCGCGCGTGCGCGGATCGTCGAGGTCTTCGGTCGGATCGGTCAACCCGAGCTCGTCGCCGGCACTCCAGTACGGCGTGCTGCCGTAGAACTCGTGCAGCGGCTCGGCCCATTGCGGATCGGCCATCGCCGGCCAGTGGTCCTTGTCGAACCCCGGCGCATTGCGAATCCGCTCGGACGATACCGACAGCAGGAAGCACTTGCGTTCGGTATCGAGCGTCAGCGCGCTCCACGGAATCGCGTGCAGCTTGTCGCCGATGCCGAGGATGCCGCCGCTCGACAGCACCGCATACGCGATGCGGCCGGAGCGCACGTCGAGCATGATGTCCTTGATCTTGCCGACATCGTCGCCGTCGGTCGTATAAACCTTGTCGCCTTCCAGCGTATCGGCCGCCATCACGTCGGGGCCGGGGCCGGCCGCCGTCGCGGCGCCCTTGCCGATGATGCGGGTCTGACCTTGATCGGGAGTCTGCATGGTTTCCTCCAGGCTGTGTGGGGCGCGACCGTGCCCGGGGCCGGGCCCTGCGGGTCGCGCGGGTGGACGGGGCGAAGCGGAAAACCGCTCCGTCACGTCTGTTTCGGTTGCGACACGCCTTCGAGCGTGTTCGCCACGTCGTCGCGCTCGGGGCTGGCCGTGCGCGTCGCGATGTCGGCGAGCGACAGCATGCCGACCAGTCGCTTGTCGTGATCGACGACCGGCAGCCGGCGCAGTTGCGCGTCGGCCATGTAGTGCTGGATCTCGTCCAGCGAATCGTCGTCGAAGCACCATTCGATCGGGCCGGACGCGACCTCCTGGATGCGCGTCTCCGGCGGCTTGCGGCCGTCGAGATAGGACGGCGCGGCGACCATCGCCATCCGGATGTCCGGGCTGATGCGCACCGCGATCATGTCCTGCGCCACCTGGTCGCCATACCGCACGCCGATGT
>NZ_JACFYV010000166.1:0-15513 GCF_016759955.1 Burkholderia sp. KCJ3K979 | reverse complement strand
TCTGGATCGCGCGCTTGCGACCGAGCCCCGTCGCGTCGCGGAACGTCGCGGCATCGAGCCCGCCGCCGCGCGACGGCGCGAGATGCGCGACCAGCTCCGCCAGTTCGCGCGCGATGTCCGCGTGATAGAACAGGTCGCGCACGACCTGGTGCACGTCGCCGCGCCGCGCGAGCTTGCGCAGCAGCGTGCGCACCGCCTCCTCGGCCGCACCCGTGTCGCGGGCCAGGTCGCGCACCCACGGCGGATCGAAGCGCCCCGCGTGGATCAGCGGCAGCAGTTGCCGCGCCAACGCTTCCTCGCGCGGCTCGAGGCTCACCGAATGCGACGGCAGATGCAGCCACGGCCCGCTGCGCGCGACCTCGCCGCCCGTCACCAGCGCATCGACGAGCGCGCGCCACAGCGTATCGCCGACGAGCGGCGCAGCCATCCGTCGCAGGCGTGCGGCGTCGAGCCCCTGCTCGTCGGGCATGCGTTCGTGGTACGCGCGCAGCGTGTCGACCGCCCGCGTCTGCAAGGCCCGCCAGTGCGCATGCGAAATCACCGCGCCTTCGTTCGCCGCGGCATCGCGTTGCCCGATCGCCAGCGCATCGTCCGGCAACGCCAGCGCATCGGGCGCGAATCCCGTCAGATGCGTGAGCGTCGCGCGCGCCATGCCGAGCGGCGCCTGCGCGAGCAGCGCATCGAGGCGCCCTTCGTCGAGCCACGCCGCGAGCGCATCGAGCCACGCGCGGCGCGCCGGCGTACGGCGCTTGCGGGCCGGCCCGAACGGATCGAGCACCCGGCCGCCGCCGACGGTGCGCGTCGCCTGCGGATTGCGGACGATGAAGCGGTCGCCCGGCAGCGCGAATACCGGCTCGTCGAATACCAGTTGCACGCGCATCCGCTGGCCGGCGGCGAGCGTGTCGCCGTCCAGCAGCGCGACGTGGGCCACGCGATGCAGCGTGCCGAGATGCACGTGCAGCGGCGCCCAGTGCGTCAGCGTCAGCCCGGCGTCCGCGAGCAACGTCAGCTCGACGTCCAGGCGCGGCGACGTCGCGACGAGCCGCGCATCGGCGACGGTGTCGCCTCGCTCGATGTCTGCCTTGTCGACGCCGGCCAGGTTCAGCGCGCAACGCTCGCCCGCGCGGCCGGCCTCGACCGGCCGGTTCTGCGCATGGATGCTGCGCACGCGGGCCGCGCCGCCCGTGCGCACGATCGCGAGCGTGTCACCGGTCGCGACGCGGCCCGCGAACGCGGTACCCGTCACGACGGTGCCCTGCCC
The DNA here is from genome assembly GCF_016759955.1 of Burkholderia sp. KCJ3K979. Lineage (NCBI taxonomy): Bacteria > Pseudomonadati > Pseudomonadota > Betaproteobacteria > Burkholderiales > Burkholderiaceae > Burkholderia > Burkholderia sp. KCJ3K979. The sequence continues at coordinate 14,252 of NZ_JACFYV010000166.1, read as the reverse complement.
GGCGAGCGTAAACACGCGATCGACCGCGAGCCGGAACAGCCCGTCGTCGCGACGCGTGCGCCACGCGATCGCCGCGTCGGCCAGGTGCTGCTTCAACGCGGCGACGCCGGAATCGTCGGCCGCCGTTGCACGCGTTTCGAAGATCGGCACGCCCGCCAGCGTCGAGTCGTGCAGCCAGACGGCGATCTCGTCGCGCACCTCGGCAACGCGCGCGGCATCGACGCGATCGCATTTCGTCAGCGCGACGGCGCCATGCGTGACGCCGAGCAGTTGCAGGATCGCGAGATGCTCGCGCGTCTGCGGCATCACGCCGTCGTCCGCGGCGATCACGAGCAGTGCGAAGTCGATGCCGCACGCGCCGGCGGCCATCGTATGAATCAGCTTCTCGTGGCCCGGCACGTCGATCAGGCCGAGCACGTCGCCGTTGCCGAGCGGCGTATACGCATAGCCGAGTTCGATCGAAATGCCGCGCGCCTTCTCTTCCTTCAGGCGATCGGTGTCGACGCCCGTCAGCGCACGCACGAGCGTGGTCTTGCCGTGGTCGATGTGCCCCGCGGTCCCGACGATCATGCAGCGGGCCCCGCGAGCGGCACGCATTGCGCGACGAACGCCGCTTCGTCCGCTACTTCGAGGCAGCGCAGGTCGAGCCGCAGCGCGTTGTCGGCCACGCGGCCGATCACCGGGCGCGGCCATTCGCGCAGCCGTTTCTCGAGCTGTGCGAGCGCGCGGCCGCTGCGCTTGCCGTCCGCCGAGCGCACCACGAGCCCGGCGCTCGGCAACTGGTCGACCGGCAGCGCGCCGCTGCCGATCTGGCTGAACATCGGCTCGACCGTCACGTCGAAACCGCTGCCGAACGCAGCCTGCAACGCAGGACGCACCCGTTCGGCCGCTTCGGCGATCTCGCGCTGCGGGCGCGTCAGCAAGCGCAGTGTCGTGAGGCGCTCGCGCAGGAATTCGGGCGACTGGTACAGGCGCAGCACCGGTTCGAGCGCCGCGAGCGTCAGCTTGCCGACGCGCAGCGCGCGCTTGAGCGGATGCTTCTTGATCTTCGCGATGAGTGCACGATCGCCGACGATCAGGCCGGCTTGCGGGCCGCCGAGCAGCTTGTCGCCGCTGAACGTGACAACGTTTGCGCCGGCGGCGACGGTTTCCTGCACGGTCGTCTCGTGCGGCAAGCCCCATTGCGTGAGATCGGCCAGCGTGCCGCTGCCGAGATCGACGGCCACCGGCACGCCGTGCTCGCGCGCGAGCGGCGCGAGTTCGGCAAGCGTCGCCTCCTTCGTGAAGCCGCTGATCGCGTAGTTGCTGCAGTGCACCTTCATCAGCAGCGCCGTGCGCGGACCGATCGCATCCGCGTAGTCGCGCAGATGCGTGCGGTTGGTCGTGCCGACCTCGCGCAGCTTCGCGCCGGCACGGCTCATGATGTCGGGAATGCGGAATGCCCCGCCGATCTCGACCAGCTCGCCGCGCGACACGACGACTTCCCGCTTCGTCGCGAGCGCCGACAGCGTCAGCAGCACGGCCGCCGCATTGTTGTTGACGACGGTCGCGGCTTCCGCGCCCGTCAGTTCGCACAGCAGAGCGTCGATCAGGTCGTCGCGATCGCCGCGACGGCCGGTAGCGAGATCGAACTCGAGGTTGACGGGCCGCGTGAGCACGTCGACCACCGCGCGCACCGCGTCGTCGGGCAACAGCGCGCGCCCGAGATTCGTGTGCAGCACGGTGCCGGTCAGATTGAACACCGTGCGCACGGCGCCCGCATTCTGCGCGGCCAGGGTACGCGCGACGGCGGCGGCAATGCGCGGCTCGTCGAGCGGCTCGGCCGCCGCGGGATCGCGCTGCGCGGCCGTGCGCCAGCGTTCCAGTTCGGCGCGCACGGCGTTCAGCACGCGCGTGCGGCCATAGTCGGCGACGAGCGGCTGCAGCGGCGCCGACGACAGCACGCGCTCGACCGACGGCACACGCGCCAGCACGGCATTCAGTTCATTCACACCCGGTTCGGTCACGTCGTTGTGGCTCCAGTCTCATGCTTCGCAGTCCGCCGGGGACGGCGCTCGCGCACCGCCCCGGCCCCGTGCCGTCAGTCCGCTTCCCGCGACACGTCCGGCCACAGCAGCGGGTTCGGCGAACTGCGCTGGTAGCCGGCCTCGTTCATCAGCAGGTCGAGCGTGAGACTCGCGAGATCGTCCGCCAGCGGCTCGAACTCGTAGTCCTTCTCCTGATAGCCGATCTTGCGATAGGTCTTGCACTCGTCGCACGATTCGGCCTTGACGGCTTCGCTGCCGCCTTCGATCCCGTGATACGCGATGCCCTTCGTCGAATCGCAGTGCGAGCACTTGGTGCGCACCATGTGCCACTCGGTCGTGCACAGCCCGCACTGCAGGAAACGGTAGCCCTGATACTGGCCGCCGACCCGCACGACGCTCGCGACCGGGTGCGTGCCGCACACCGGGCACAGCCCCGGCTGGTCGAGATATGGGACATCGGTGGGCGTCACGCGGCTCGCGAGGTCGGTCCATGCGACCTGCAGCGCGGCCATCAGGAACGGCGCGGTGGCCGGGTCGACCTCGGCGAAGCGCAGCGCGAGGATCGCATCGGCCTGCGCGTCGAGCTCGGCCGGCGCCATCAGGCGCAACCGGTCGAGCAGCTTCGCGAGCTGCGGGTTGACGAGCCCGGCGCTTTCGACGCGGTCGAGCAGTTCGTACAGCACGGCGCGCCAGCGCGCATTGCGTTCGCCGTCGAGCGCCGGCACGAGCGGCATCGAATGTTCCTGCGCACGTGCGATCGCTTCCTTCGACGGCAGCGGCAGCTCCAGCGCCTGCAGCGTCGCGTGCTGCGCGTCGGCGACGGTGGCCATCAGCCGCAGGTAGCCGCTGATCGGGTTCAGGTCGGCCAGCTTGCGCAGCCGCGCGGCGCGCGCCGCGAACGCGGTCGCGCGCTCCGGCAGGCGAAAGCGCGGAATGGCCGAATGATCGAGTGCCGAGATCTCGGTCGGCTCCAGAATGCGTTGTGTCACGAAAATATCTTCCAAGGGGGCTGTTTGCGCATGGAACGCGCATGCGTTGCCACGAGAAGGGCCGCTCGCGAGGCGCGCGACGCAGCGAATACTGACGTATTCGCAAGGAGCGCAACGTGGCGAGCGGCCCTTCTCGTGGCAACCCGTGTCTAATTATCCATTTTAGGGGAATGCCCGAAATCGCCCACATGGCGGCGTCGCTCGTCACTTGTTTGGCTCGGCCAAACGGCGCTCCTCACTCCTTGCCCTGCGGGCGATTTCGGGCATTCGCATGCGCGTTCCATGCGCAAACAGCCCCCAACTAAGCGCCGACGAATCGGCGCTTTCGGGCGATTCCTGCGGTGGGGGCGGAGCAGCACGCCGCAATCGGCGTACCGCCCCGCTCCGCTGCGTTATTTCACGCTTTCACGGAACCACTTCGGGTGATGCTTGCGGGCCCAGCCCAGCGTGACGGTGCCGCGCACCATCGCACCGATCGAACCCTTCACCCACAACGCCGCGTAAATGTGCACGATGATGCTCGCGATCAGCACGAAGGCCGCCACGGCATGCACGACAGCGGCCGCGCGGATCACCCCGATCGGGAAGTAGAACGAGAAGTAGCGCCGCCAGATCACGATTCCCGACAGCAGGAGCAGCAGCAGGCACGTTACCAGCGTGAAGAATAGCAGCTTCTGTCCGGCGTTATAGCGCCCGACCGGCGGCAGCTTGTCTTCCTGGTTGGTCAGCACGTCGCCGATCTGCTTCAGCCATTGGCGATCGTCCGCGTCGAGCGCATTGTGGTGCCAGAAGCGCACCACGAGAATCGCGAACGACACGAACATCACGAGGCCGACGAACGGATGCAGGATCCGCGTCCACTGGCCGCCGCCGAACAGCGCGGTCAGCCAGAACATCGACGGATGGAACAGCGCGAGCCCGGACAACGCGAGCAGCACGAACGTGATCGCGGTGATCCAGTGGTTCGTGCGCTCGTTCGGCGTGTAGCGGACGATCAGGTTGGGGTCGTCGTGGTTCATTTCGCGTCCTCCTTGATGCGTCGTGCCTCGTCGCGGGCAGCGGCTTCTTCCTCGTCGGTGACCTCGTTCGGACCGACCCGCGTGTAGTGGAAGAACCCGGCCAGCGCGGTCAGCGCGAGGCCGGCGACCGCGAGCGGTTTCGCGATGCCCTTCCACAGCTTCACCATCGGGCTGATCGACGGGTTGTCGGGCAGCCCGTGGTACAGCGACGGTTTGTCCGCGTGGTGCAGCACGTACATCACGTGCGTGCCGCCGACGCCCTGCGGGTCGTACAGCCCCGCATGCTCGAAGCCGCGCTCCTTCAGGTCCTCGATCCGCTCGGCCGCGTGCTGCTTCATGTCCTCCTTGGTGCCGAACACGATCGCGCCCGTCGGGCAGGTCTTCACGCAGGCCGGTTCCTGCCCGACCGCGACGCGGTCGGAACAGAGCGTGCACTTGTACGCGCGATGATCCTTCTTCGAGATCCGCGGCACGTTGAACGGGCAACCGGTCACGCAGTAGCCGCAACCGATGCAGTTCTCCTCGTGGAAATCGACGATCCCGTTGTTGTACTGCACGATCGCGCCCGGCGACGGGCACGCCTTCAGGCAGCCCGGATCCTCGCAGTGCATGCAGCCGTCCTTGCGGATCAGCCACTCGAGGTCGCCCGCCGGGTTCTCGTATTCGGAGAACCGCATGACCGTCCACGAATGCTCGCTCAGGTCGGCCGGGTTGTCGTACACGCCGACGTTGGTGCCGACTTCGTCGCGCAGGTCGTTCCACTCCATGCATGCCGTCTGGCATGCCTTGCAGCCGATGCACTTCGATACGTCGATCAGCTTCGCGACGCTCCCGGTCACCGGTTCGCGCACCGTGGGCGGTGGCGTCGTGGTGGCCGAGACCCGCTTGATATCCAGCGATTGCAATGCCATCTCTTCCCCCTTACGCCTTTTCGACCTTCACCAGGAACGACTTGAATTCCGGTGTATAGGAGTTGCCGTCACCCACGGACGGAGTCAGGGTATTGGCGAGATAGCCGGGCTTCGTCAGACCCTTGAAGCCCCAGTGCAACGGGACGCCGACCGTCTGGACCTTCTTGCCGTCGATCGTCAGCGGCTTGATCCGCTTCGTGACGAGGGCGACCGCGATGATGTAGCCGCGCTTGGACGACACCTTCACGCGCTCGCCATGCGCGACGCCGACTTCCTTCGCGAGGTCTTCGCCGATCTCGACGAATTGCTCGGGCTGGATGATCGCGTTCAGCCGCGCATGCTTGGTCCAGTAGTGGAAGTGCTCGGTCAGCCGGTACGTGGTCGCCACGTGCGGGAAGTCCGCCACCTTGCCGAACGACGCACGGTCGTCCGGAAACACGCGGGCGGCCGGGTTGTTCAGCGCCAGCGGGTTGTTCGGATGCAGCGGGTTCGCGCCGAGCGGCGTCTCGAACGGCTCGTAGTGCTCGGGGAACGGACCTTCGTTCATCCCCGCGCGGGCGAAGAAGCGCGCGACGCCTTCCGGATTCATGATGAACGGCCCCATCCCGTTTTCGGGCGGTTCGTCCGCCTTGAAGTCCGGCACGTCGGCGCCCTTCCACGCGCTGCCGTTCCAGCCGATCAGCTTGCGGGTCGGGTCGAACGGCTTGCCCGCGACGTCGCACGACGCGCGGTTGTACAGGATGCGCCGGTTCGCCGGCCACGCCCACGCCCAGTTCAGCGTCTGGCCGATGCCGGTCGGGTCGGAGTTGTCGCGCCGCCCCATCTGGTTGCCGGCCTGGGTCCACGCGCCGCAGAAGATCCAGCAGCCGCTCGCGGTCGTGCCGTCGTCCTTCAGTTGCGCGAACGCGGCGAGCTGCTCGCCCTTCTTCACGAGCGTCTTCGCCGGGTCCTTCGGATCGGGCAGATCGGCGAGCGCCTTCCCGTTGAACTCCATCGCCAGTTCCTCGGGCGTCGGGCTCTCCGGGTTCGCGTACGGCCAGGTCAGGTTCACGATCGGGTCCGGATACTTGCCGCCGTCCTTCTGGTACAGCTTGCGCATGCGCAGAAACAGCCCCGACATGATCTCGAGGTCGCTCCTCGCTTCGCCCGGCGGCTCCGCGCCCTTCCAGTGCCACTGCAGCACGCGGCTCGAACTCACTAGCGAGCCGTTTTCCTCCGCGAAGCAGGTGGTCGGCAGACGGAACACCTCGGTCTGGATCTTCGAGGCATCGACGTCGTTGTAGTCGCCGTGGTGCTTCCAGAACTCGGACGTCTCGGTCGCGAGCGGATCCATGATCACGAGCCATTTCAGCTTCGCGAGGCCCGCCGCCGTCTTCACCTTCGACGGCGCCGCCGCGAGCGGGTTGAAGCCCTGGCAGATGTAGCCGTTCATCTTGCCGGCATTCATCAGCTCGATCGCCTGCAGCAGGTCGTACTGCTTGTCCAGCTTCGGCAGGTAGTCGTACGCCCAGTTGTTCTCGGCGGTGGCCGCGTCGCCCCACCACGACTTCATGAAGCTGACGTGGAACGCCTTGTAGTTCTTCCAGTAACTGAGCTGGTTCGGCCGCAGCGGTTCCTGCACGCGCTTCTTGATGTACGCGTCGAAATCCTGCTCGGCCTGCATCGGCAGCGTCATGTAGCCCGGCAGCAGGTTCGACATCAGCCCGAGGTCGGTCAGCCCCTGGATGTTCGAGTGGCCGCGCAGCGCGTTCATCCCGCCGCCGGCGATGCCGATGTTGCCGAGCAGCAACTGCACCATCGCGCCGGTGCGGATGATCTGCGCGCCGATCGAGTGGTGGGTCCAGCCGAGCGCGTACAGCACCGTGCCGGCGCGGCCGGGCACGGCCGTGGTCGCGAGCATCTCGCACACCTTCAGGAATTTCTCCTTCGGCGTGCCGCAGACCTGCTGGACCATCTCCGCCGTATAGCGCGCGTAGTGCTGCTTCAGCAGGTTGTATACACAACGCGGATGCTGCAGTGTCGGATCGACCTTCGCGAAGCCGTCGTCGCCGCGCTCGTAGTCCCAGCTCGATTTGTCCGGGTACGCGTGCTTCTCGGCGTCGTAGCCGGAATAGATGCCGTCGTTGAACGCGAAATCCTCGCGCACGATGAACGAGAAGTCCGTGTAGTTCTTCACGTACTCATGCTGGATCTTGTCGTTCGTCAGCAGATAGTTGATGACGCCGCCCAGGAAGACGATGTCGGTGCCGGTGCGGATCGGCGCGTAGTAATCGGCCACCGAGGCCGTACGCGTGAAGCGCGGGTCGACGACGATCAGCCGCGCCTTGCGGTGCGCCTTCGCCTCCGTTACCCACTTGAAACCGCACGGATGGGCCTCGGCTGCATTGCCGCCCATCACGAGAATCACGTCCGCGTTCTTGATGTCGACCCAATGGTTCGTCATCGCTCCACGGCCAAACGTCGGGGCAAGACCTGCCACCGTCGGGCCATGTCAGACACGCGCCTGATTGTCGAATGCGAGCATCCCGAGACTGCGGATGGTCTTGTGCGTCAGGTAGCCGACCTCGTTACTGCCCGCCGACGCGGCCAGCATGCCGGTCGTGAGCCAGCGGTTGACCTTCGCGCCGTCTTCGGCCGTCTCGACGAAGTTCGCGTCGCGGTCGGCCTTCATCAGCTTCGCGATGCGGTCGAGCGCGTCGTTCCACGAGATGGGTTCCCACTTGTCCGAGCCGGGCGCACGATACTCGGGGTGCGTCAGGCGGTTCGGGCTGTGGATGAAATCGATCAGGCTCGCGCCCTTCGGGCACAGCGTGCCGCGATTGACCGGGTGGTCGGGATCGCCTTCGATATGGATGATGCTCGGCTGCGCATTCTTCGCGCCGTCTCCGAGGCTGTACATCAGGATGCCGCAACCCACTGAACAGTAAGGACAGGTGTTGCGCGTTTCGACGGTGCGCGCCAGTTTGTACTGTCGGACTTCGGCCAGCGCTTCGGACGGAGAAAAGCCCATCAGGGCAAGACTCGATCCGGCAAGCGACGTGGCCGTCACCTTCAGGAACTGGCGCCGGGACATTTGTAGCATGGCGGTCTCGGCGTTATTGTGGGGTGGGGTACGACTGAAAGGAATTATAGACAGTTCAGGCAACTATGATCGAATCCTCGGATCAATACCGATTTGTCCGATTAACTGAGATGATCCGCGTTCCGCGCGCAACCGAACCGTCATGAAACGACAGATCACTTCCGAAGCCACCCGCCTCGCCCAGCAGCAGGCCAACTGGGCCCTCACCGCGTTCAAGCGCTTCTCGTCCGACCGCTGCTCCGCGATGGCTGCGGGCATCGCGTTTTTCTCCGCGTTCTCGCTCGCGCCGACCCTCGTGATGGTGATCGCGGTGGCCGGCTGGTTCTACGGCGACGACGCCGCGCGCGGCCAGGTGTTCGAACAGGCGCACCAACTGATCGGCGACGACGCGGCGGCCTCCATCCAGACGATCGTGCAGAACGCGCACCGCGCGGGCGAACGCGGCGGCCTCGCCACGCTGATCTCGTTCGCCGCGCTCGCGATCGGCGCGTCGGCCACGTTCGCGTCGCTCAGCGCCGCGCTCAGCGTGATCTGGCCGGCCACCGAAAGCCGCTGGTCGAGCATGCTCGGGCTGGTGCGGGTCCGGCTGATCTCGTTCGGCCTCGTGCTCGGCGTCGCGTTCCTGCTGATCGTGTCGCTCGTGCTCGACACCGCGATCACCTTCATCGGCACCTGGCTGCTGGGCGATTCGCCGTACGTGGTCGTCACGAACCTCGTGCAGTTCTTCGTCGGCATCGCGGTGCTCGCCGCCGCGTTCGCGTCGTTGATGAAATTCCTGCCGGATGCGCGCGTCGCGTGGCGCGACGCCGCGATCGGCGGCATCGTGTCCGCGATCCTGTTCTCCGGCGGCAAGAAGCTGTTCGCGCTGTATCTCGCGCATGCGGGCACCGCGAGTGCGTTCGGCGCAGCCGGATCGTTCGCGGTCCTGCTGATGTGGCTGTACTTCTCCGCGATCGTGCTGCTGCTCGGCGCGGAGTTCGCGGCGGCCCGCGGCAATGCGCATCGGCCGGCCGAGCATGCGGCGCCGGCCGCGCCCGCTCCAGCCGCTCGACCCGGTCAGGCCGACGATCGCCCGCGCGACGACTGATTGCGCCGCCCCTGAAACAGGCCGCGCATCGATCTCGCGCGCCAGGCACACCCTCCCGCTCCCTTGCAACCCGGTGTCCGCCGCGCATTCGCGCGGCGTCGACGCTTTCCTTACACGTCGGCGCACACTCACCCGCAACCGCAAACGTTTGCACACCCTCGTTTCCTAGCTGAAACGGGCCGAAACAGGGGTTGTGCCGCCATGCACGTCAGCTATTGAAACAATCGCAGCGCAGCAATTGTCAACTATTTCATAAACAGGAACAGTCTCTGATGTGCTTGATATATATGGACTTTTTCCTGCTGTTACCTTTTCGAGACACTTTATTTTTTAAGCTTTCTTGCGTGTATGGCACTGAGCTATTCTCCAATCCGCAACAAATAACGATGAATCACTTGCGTGGAGAAACTCAACGATGAAGAAACTTGCTCTCTCGACCCTCTCGCTCGCCCTGCTGGGCGCGGCCGGCGCTGCTCAAGCTCAGTCGAGCGTCACGCTGTACGGCGTGATCGACACGTCGATCACCTATGTTCACGGTAACGATGGTCAAGGTAACAATTCGTGGTCGATGGGTAGCGGCAACCTGCAAGGCAGCCGCTTCGGCCTGAAGGGTTCGGAAGACCTCGGTGGCGGCCTGAAGGCGATCTTCCAGTTGGAAAACGGCTTCAACTCGGCATCGGGCGCACTGGGCCAGGGTGGCCGCATGTTCGGTCGTCAAGCCTTCGTCGGTCTGCAAAGCGACCAGTACGGTACGCTGACGCTGGGTCGCCAGTACGACCCGCTGGTCGACCTGGTCCAGGCAGTCACGGCTGACAACTACTTCGGCAGCGTGTTCGCCACGCCGGGTGACGTCGACAACAACGACAACAGCCTGCGCGTCAGCAACGCGATCAAGTACACGTCGCCGGTCTGGGCAGGCCTCCAGGTCGAAGCGATGTACGCACTCGGCGGCGTCGCCGGCTCGACCGGCAAGGGTCAGACGTGGGCGGCAGCGGCAGCGTACAACAACGGCCCGCTCGGCCTGGCTGCCGGCTACTTCCACGCGAACAACTCGGCTCCGCTGAGCGCAGTTGGCCAGCGCACCGGCTGGGCCGGCACGTCGGACGCGATCTTCGACGGCTCGGGTAACTTCATCAACAACGCGTACACGTCGGCATCGTCGATCGGCATCGCGCAAGTCGCTGGCCAGTATGCATTCGGCCCGGTGACGTTCGGCCTCGGCTACAGCAACGCCCAGTACAAGGCGGATGCGAACTCGGCCTTCGGCACGAACCAGAAGTACAACACGGGTCGCGCATTCGTCACGTACCAGGCATCGGCACCGCTGCTGCTGGGCGTCGGCTACATCTACACGAAGGGTAGCGGCCAGACGGACGCCAAGTACCACCAGGTTTCGCTCGGCGCGGACTACTCGCTGTCGAAGCGTACGGACATCTACCTGGTTGGCGCGTACCAGCACGCAAGCGGCAAGAACGCCGACGGTACCGATGCGCAAGCGTCGGTCGGCTCGTACGGCATCGCCGGCAAGAGCTCGCAGGAAATCGTCGCACTCGGCCTGCGTCACAAGTTCTAAAAACGAAGTATCCGGCATGCATGGCGTCTCCGACGCCTTGCCGCCGACCTGGAAAGCCAGCCCCGGTTTCGGCCGCGGCTGGCTTTTTTTTCGTCCGCGCCCGGTGGCGGCCGGCATCGCCTGCAGGGCCGCCGCGCTCAAGCCGGGGCCCCGATACAGGCTGGTGGGCCGGCAGCGGCGCCTGGCGACTGCAATGCACCCGCAACACCGTTTTCGATGTCCGCAGAGGTCGCCGTTTCGCTGTTGAGCGACTACCATCCGCACAGCCGGCATCGCCGGCTCAACCACAGCGGGATTTGTTTGCGCCGCGTGTCGATTTCGGCAGGCGTCGTCCGTCGTATCGATGGCGGCACATGGTTTGCCCCGGACCCATACAGACAGGAGACTCGTCATGACGATTCAGAAGATCACGCCTTTTCTCTGGTATTCGACGGAAGCCGAAGAAGCAGCGGCCTTCTATGCCGGCATCTTTCCGGATTCGCGCATCGTGCGCGTCACGTCGGTGCCCGGCACCGACGGCACGCGGATGGTCGAATTCGAGCTGTTCGGGCAGCCATTTTTTGCGATGAGCCACCCGCGCACGGAGGCGTTCAACCATGCGATCTCGCTGCTCGTCAGCTGCGCGGACCAGGCGGAACTCGACCGCTACTGGAGCGCCCTGCTCGACAATGGCGGCACGGCCGACGGCTGCGGCTGGCTGCGGGATCGTTATGGCGTGTCATGGCAGATCGTGCCGGAAGCGCTCATTCCGATGATGGCCGACCGCGACGCGGTCAAGGCGGGACGCGTGGCCGCCGCGATGATGCAGATGACCAAGTTCGACGACGCCGCGCTGAAGGCAGCCTTCGCGGGCACGGCGGGCTGACGGAACACGTCGGGCCGTACTCGCGTGACGCCGCGCCGGGTCGTCTGCACGGGCTCGGCTCGACGGGCTGCGCGTGTAGCGGGCTTGCAGGCGTTTGCTATCCGCGGGTCGGCGGTAACCCGGTGGCGTACGTCATTGGCGCCCGTCGTTTGTGTACGTCGTTTGTGTACGTCGTTTGTGTACGTCGTTTGTGTACGTCGTTTGTGTACGTCGTTTGTGTACGTCGCTGGCGCCCGTCGCTACGCCGACAGCATCGACTCGACCGTCCGCCGCGCGTAGCCGATGAATTCGGCCAGCGGTTCGCCCGACAGGATTGCCGCGCCCGCTTCGCCATCGAGATAGGCCGCTCGCGCAGCGGCTACGATCGGCCGGTGCGCGTCCGGCAGGCGCTCCAGCACCCACGTCGCGGCGACGTCCTTCGGCGCGATCGCGCCGGTCGCGGCGCTGTACCAGATGCGTGCGAGCGCGAGCACGACGTTGCACGCGTCGCCACGCCAGTCCGGTTCGGCTTCCCACTGCGCAACGGTCGCGCGCAGCGCGGCGACGAAGTCACGCGCGGGCACCGGCTCGAACAACACGTCCGCGGGCGGCCCGACCAGTGCGACACCGTGCTGTCGCGCCTTCGTCAGCAGGATGGCCAGATCGTGATCGACCAGCGGCGGCTCGACGATGCCGGCTTCCAGATCGCCGCGCAGCCATTCGCCGAACTGCAGCTCGCGTCGCGCCGGATGACGCCACGGCACCACGTCGCCGTGCGCGACGACGGTGACCTCCAGCGCGCGCATGCCACCGCTGCACCCGGGCGGCGCCGACGCGCCGAGCAGGTCCGACAGCAGTGCGCGTCGCACTGCTTCGTCCGGGCGCACCGCGACCGTCACCAGCACATCGATGTCGCTACGCGGTTTCAGGCCGCCGTCGAGCGCCGATCCGAACAGGTGGACCGCTTGCAGCGTCGCACCGAGATGCCGTTCGATCGCGGCGCGCGCGGCGGCGAGCTGTGCGGCGATGTCGTGCGGAATGAAGTCGGTCACGACGGCAAACCTGGCGATGCGCGCCCGACGGAGCGCGAAGAAACGACACCCGGGCAGCGCCATCGCGCGCGCCGACTTACCCGATCCCGATTCGCCGACGATGCCGAGCGTTTCGCCCTGCCGCGCCGACACCGACATGCGTCGCGCGAACGAAGCTCGCCGCTCGGCGATGGGGATACAGATGCGCGACATACGATCCGCCGCGTGCCACGCGTCGGGCAACCCGTCATCGCGACGCCGCCTGTTCGCTGCCGCGCGCTTTGCGCGGCGCAATAAAAATCCCCGCACGCTTTCGCGTACGGGGATCTCGGGACATCGCAACGACTGCCGACATGCATTCGGCAGTCGTTGCACGGCATTACGCCGCCGCGTCCTTCAGCTTCTTCAGCGCACGTGCCTTCACGCGCACGCTGGCCGGCTTCGCCGGGAACCAACGCTCTTCGCCCGTGAACGGATCCTTGCCGAAGCGCTTCTTCTTCGCCGGCACGACTTGTGCCGTGATCTTCAGCAGACCCGGCAGCGTGAACTCGCCTGCGCCCTTCTTGTGGACCGAGCCCAGCACGACGTTCTCGAGTGCGACGAGCACTGCCTTGACCGCCTTCACTTCGACAGCTGCGCGCTCAGCGATGTGCGTTGCGAGCGATGCCTTCGTGAACTTGTCCTTCAGCGGCGTCGGAGCAGCCGGTGCTGCCTTCGCGACAGCCTTCTTGGCCACTACTTTCTTCGCGGGCGCAGCCTTTTTGGCAGCCACTTTCTTGGTCGCCGGTGCGGCAGCCTTCTTGGCCACCTTTTTTGCGGAAGTCGCCATGTTTCTCCTACCAGGTGTGGTCGTTGGATACACGAAGCGTGCAACGCGCGCGCTTCAACGCCGGATTCTACAAGCGCCTTGACGCTTCGTGCAGTACTTTTATGCGTTTTCGCGGGGTCTCCCGCAGGTTTTGTTGCGCGCGACCGACTTCGTCGACGCTCGAGCATCCAAAAACGCCTTCACGTATGAGCTCAAACGAGCACGAACGCGAATTACGTTCGATATTTGCGCACCTATACTGGGCACGCTCAATGCCCGGATGCCTCCATGCGCGAAGTCAGATACGTCAAAGGACTCGACGGCCTGCGAGCCCTCGCCGTCATCCTCGTTTTCCTGTCCCACAAGGGCCATGTCCTTGCCGTCGACGTCGGCAAGCTCGGCGTGTGGACGTTTTTCCTCATCAGCGGATTCCTGATCGTCGGCGAGTTGCATCGCAACCGCCAGGCGGTCGAGCGCGGCACCATGACGCGCCGTCACGCACTCGCGCTGTTCCTCGCGAAGCGCGCGCTGCGGATCTTTCCCGTGTATTACCTGCTGCTCGCCGCGCTCGCGATCGCACACGCGCTGTTCTACCAGCGCGGCGTCAATCTCGGGCTCGCGTGGCACGCGGCGTTCCTGTCGAATTACTGGATCGGCGTCGTCAAGGACGGCTGGCCCGGCTCCACGTCGCACTTCTGGAGCCTCGCCGTTGAACAGCAGTTCTATCTGATCGCACCGCTCGCGCTGCTCACGGTGCCCGCCGCGCGACACGTCGCGCTCGGCATCGCGGCCGTCGCGCTGTGCGCGATCGCGCATCTCGCGCTCTACCTGTCGGACGCGTCGCCGGTGCTGATCTACGCGTTTTCCCCGTGGAATTTCGC
>NZ_JACFYV010000165.1:0-15556 GCF_016759955.1 Burkholderia sp. KCJ3K979 | reverse complement strand
ACCGCGCGAACCGCGCACACGCACCGTTCGCGCGGTACCGCGGACGATCAGTTCAACCCGCCGCTCACGACGAGGTGCTCGCCGGTCATCCAGCGCGCATCGTCCGACGCGAGGAACACCGCGACCGACGCGATGTCGTTCGGCTCGCCAAGGCGGCCGAGCGGCGTCTGGCCGAGCACCTGCGCTTCGAGATCCGACCCGATGATGCCCGCGCTGTGTGTGCCTTCGGTCACGATCATCCCCGGGTTGATCGCGTTCACGCGGATCTTGCGCGGGCCGAGTTCGAGCGCGAGCACGCCGGTGATCGCGTCGACCGCGCCCTTCGTGCCGCTGTACACGGCGCTGGCCGGCGGCGTGATGCTGGTCACCACCGAGCTGATGTTGATGATGCTCGCGCCTTCGCCGAGATGCTTGACCGCGGCCTGCGTGGTCAGCAGCACGCCGAACACGTTCGTGTCGAACTGCCGGCGGTAGTGTTCCTCGGTGATCGCTTCGATCGGTGCGAATTCGTACACGCCGGAGTTGTTGACGAGCACGTCGAGACGGCCGTACGTGTCGATCGCGGTATCGACGATGCGCTGCGCATCGGCGGCCTTCGACACGTCGCCGCCGACCGCGACCGCGCGGCCGCCCGCTTCGGTGATCGCGCTCACGACCGCGTCCGCACCCGCCTTGCTGCTCGCGTAGTTGACGACGACCGCTGCGCCCTCGGCGGCCAGTGCCTTCGCGATTGCCGCGCCGATGCCCTTGGATGCGCCCGTGACGATCGCGACCTTGCCTGTCAGCTTGCTCATGATTTCATTCCTCAGTCCGAAGACGTTCGATGGATGGTGCCGGTTGCCGCGACGATGCGTTGACGCGTCGACGCGTTGGGATGGCGACCGGCCTGACTGGCAATGTACGTTGCGGCACCGCAGCGATAAAGCGGCTCGACGCGAATTGACTGGCGGAGTTTGCCGAACAATCGACCGGGCGCGGTCAGCCGGCGCTCAACCACGCATCGGCGACCTCGCCGCCCAGGCCGTCGAGCGCGCCGTCGTAGATGATCCGTCCGCGCCCCATCACCGCGACGCGCCGCGCGAGCCGCGGCGCGAGCTGCAGCCGCTGCTCGATCAGCACGATCGCGACGCCGTCGGCCTGCAGCGCGGCGAGGCACGCGCCGACTTCGTCGACCGCGAGCGGCGCGAGCCCCTCGGCCGGCTCGTCGACGATCAGCACGCGCGGGCGGCCGGCGAGTGCGCGCACCAGCGCGAGCACCTGCTGCTCGCCGCCCGATAATCGCCCGGCTTTCACGTCCGCGCGCGCGGCCAACAGCGGAAAACGCTCGAACAGACGATCGAGCGCCGTGCGTTCGGCGGCGCCGCTCGCGCCGCGCAAACCGAGCCGCAGGTTGTCGCGCACGCTCAGCAGCGGGAACACGTCGCGGCTTTCAGCCACGTAAGCAACGCCGCGCCGCGCGATCTCGAACGTGCGCGCACCCGCGCATTCGGCGCCGGCGATGCGCACCGAGCCGGCCGTGCGTACGAGCCCCATCACGGCCTTCGCGAGCGTCGAGCGTCCCGAGCCGTTGCGGCCGAGCAGCGCGAGCGTCTCGCCCGGCGCGAGCGCGAGATCGACGCCGTCAAGCACGGGCTGCCTCCCGTACCACGCGCGCAGCCCGCGAATGTCGAGCACGGCGTTCATGCCGCGCCCTCGCCCAGGTACGCGGCACGCACGCGCGGATCGGCGCGGATCGCATCGGGCGCGCCGGTCGCGACCACCGCGCCGCGCACGAGCACCGTGATGCGTTCGGCGAAACCGAACACCGCGTCCATGTCGTGCTCGATCATCAGCACCGTGCGGCCCTGCGTCGTCGCACGGATCAGCGCGATCATCCGCGCCGCCTGCGCGCGGCTCATGCCGGCCGTCGGCTCGTCGAGCAGCAGCGTACGTGCACCGCTCGCGAGCGCGATCCCGAGATCGAGCGCGCGTTGCTCCGCGTAACTCAATTCACCGGCCGGCGTATCGCGCCGCGCGTCGAGGCCGATGTCGTGCAGCACGCGCGCGGCCGCGAGATCGACCGACGCCGATTCGCGCAACCGGTTCCACCAGCGCCGCCGCTCGGCCGGCGCATGCAGCGCCGCGCAGCGCAGGTTGTCGAATACGCTGAGGCGCGCGAATGCGCTCGTCTGCTGGAAACTGCGGCCGATGCCGAGGCGGCTCGCAACGACCGGCCCGCGCCCGCGCAGCTCGACGCCGTGCAGCATGACGCGCCCGCGCGTCGGGCGCGTCGCCCCGGCGATCACGCCGAACAGCGTCGACTTGCCCGCGCCGTTCGGTCCGATCAGCGCGTGACGCTCGCCGGACGCGATGCTCAGATCGACGCCGTCGAGCACGGTCTGCGCGCCGAAGCGCTGCACCACGCCGTGCAACGCGATCGCGTTGCCGTTCATCATGCGTCCTCCTGCGTGGCGACCGCCGCGCCGTGCCCGAGCCGCGCGCGCCAGCCCCACAGCAGCGTGCCGATGCCGGCCGCCGAAGCCGCGACGGCCCAGCCGACCGGCGTATCGGCGTCGATGCCCCATGCGCCGAACGCGAGGCCCGTGCCGTCGTCCTGCGCGAAGCGCCACGCATAGCCGAGCTCGGCCGCGCAGACGATCGCGACGCCCCAGAACACGCACGCACCGATCGCGCACAGCACCCGCCAGCGCTCGGTCGCCGACACATCGCGCCGCAATGCATGCGCGAGCGCCTGCGCGATGCCGGCGATCCCGCCCGGCGCGGCCACGACGATTGCGACGAACAGCACGCCCAGATACAGCGCCCACGCACGCGACACGCCCGCGACGCCGATACTCAGCGCGGTCAGCACGGCCGCGCCGGCCGCCGGCCCGAAGAACGCACCGGTGCCGCCGATCACCGCGGCGATCAGCACGGTCGCCGAGCGCGCCATCGACACGCTGTCGGGCGTCGCGAGTTCGACGTCGATCAGCGTCAGCGTGCCGGCGACGCCGGCGAAGAACGATGCGCACGTGACCATCGCAAGCCGCACGCGGCGCGGATCGGTGCCGAGCGCCGCGACGCGCGCCGGGTTGTCGCGCACCGCGTTAGCGAGCCGCGCGAGCGGCGTGCGCGTCAGCACATGCATGGCCGCCGCCGACACGACGCACCACGCGGCGATCACCGCATACGCGTGGGCCGGCGCGCCGAAATACCCGTTGCCCCACGGCGCGCCGCTCGCCCGGTCGATCGGCACGCCGCCGATCCCGCCGAACCACGCGGGCACGCTCCACGCGGCGGCCGCGACGCATTCGCCGAGCCCGAGCGTGATCATCGCGAACGCGGTGCCCGAGCGGCGCGTCGCCAGCAGCCCGGCGACCAACCCGAAGCCCGCGCCGGCCATGCCGCCGACGAGCGGCAACAGCGGCAGCGGGCCGCCGACGTGATTGAACCAGTGGGCGGCCGCGAACGCACCGAGGCCTGCGAACGCCGCGTGCCCGAACGACAGCAGCCCGGTCGTGCCGAGCTGCAGGTTGTACGACAGCGCGAGCACGACGAGCGCGGCCGTCTGCGCGAGATAGCCGAGCACCGCACCATGCGGCCACAGCCACGCGGGCAGCGCGACACACGCGGCGAACAGCGCCCAGCGCGCGCATCCGGCCACTGCGCGGCTATGCATCGACACGCTCGCCGAGCAACCCACGCGGCCGCGCGACCAGCACCGCGACGAGCAGCAGGTACGGCACCAGCGGCGCCAGTTGCGCGATCGACACCGCTGCCACGCTGTCGGGCAGCGCGATGCCCGTCCATTGCGCGAGGTCGCGTAGCGACGTGCCGCTCGCGGCCGCGAAGGTCTGCGCGAAGCCGACCGCGAGCGACGCGACGAACGCACCGCCGAGCGAGCCGAGCCCGCCGATCACGACCACCGCGAACACGACCGACCCGACCGTCTCGGCGAGCGCCGGTTCGATCACCGCGAGCGGCGCGCCGATCACACCGGCCAGTGCCGCGAGCGCGGTGCCCGCGCCGAACAGCGCCGTCATCACGCGCGGCACGTCGTAGCCGAGCGCCTCGACCGCCGCGCGATGCGTGAGCGCCGCGCGCACGACGAGCCCGATGCGCGACGCACGCAGCAGCACGCCGAGCCCGACCAGCATCGTCGTGGACATCGCCATCATGAACAGCCGGTAACGCGGCAAGGCGAGACCGAACACGGTCACGGGCGCACCGTCGAACAGCGGCGGCACCGGCGCCGGCAGCGGTGCGAGGCCCCATGCGAGTTTCGCGCCCTCGCCGATCAGGTACGCGAGCCCGAAGGTCAGCAGCAGTTCGCTCGTATGGCCGCGCGCCTGCACGCGGCGCAGCAGCGCGCGTTCGCAGCCGGCGCCGAGCAGCCCGACCGCCAGCGGCGCGAGCACGAGCGCGGGCCAGAAGCCCGCCCAGGCCGCGATGCTGTAGCCGACGTACGCACCGAGCATGTAGAAGCTCGCATGCGCGAAGTTGAGCACGCCCTGCACGCTGAAGATCAGCGTGAGGCCGGCTGACAGCATGAACAGCAGCAAGCCGTAGCTGAGGCCGTTGAAGGCCTGGAGCGCGAACGCGTGCACCGCGCAGCGTCAGGCGGCGAGCGGTTCGAGCGCGGCGCGCAGCGCGTCGGGCAGCGGCACCGGACGGCGCGTGCCGCGATCGACGTATACGTGCACGAAATGCCCCTGCGCGGCGGGCGACGCATCGCCTTGCGCGAACAGCCCGACTTCGTAGCGCACGCTCGACGTGCCGAGCTTCACGACGCGCAGCCCCGCGTCGACCGATTGCGGGAACACGAGCGGCGCGAAATAGTTGCACTGCGTCTCGACGACCAGCCCGATCGTCTGCCCGTGCTCGACGTCGAGCACGCCCGCGCGGATCAGGTACTCGTTCACGACGGTGTCGAAGTAGCTGTAGTAGACGACGTTGTTCACGTGCCCGTAGACGTCGTTGTCCATCCAGCGGGTCGTGATCGGCAGGAAGTGGCGATAGGCGTCGCGCGGACGCGGCTGCGGCTTGTCGGACATGGCGATGGCGCTCAGGACGATGGAAGCGATGAGGATGGTGAAGACGATGGGAACGACGCGCGGCGGCCGAAGCACGCGGCGCGCCGGCAGGCAACGCGGCGCCGCGTCGCGATCGCGCGCGGCACGGCGGACGACACGCCGCGGGCAGGCCGGCGCGTCACTGCCCCGGCCGATCGACGAATTCGAAATCGAGGCCGCGCGCGCGCATCCAGTCGGCGAGCGCGACACCCGTGCCGGCACGCCACGGACGCAGCAGCGGCGGATCGACGAGCTTGTATTCGAGCAGTTCCGGCGACAGCGACACCGTGCCGGACGCCCGCACGTGGTACGCGATGATCAGTTCGTTCTTGCGGATGAATTCGTACACGCCGACGAGCGACACGTGCTCGGCCTTCAGCGCGGTTTCCTCGAACACCTCGCGGGCGATGCCGTCCTCGGGCGTCTCGCCGTTTTCGAGGAAGCCGGTGATCAGCGCGAACATCCCTTCGGGCCACGCGGCGTTGCGCGCGAGCAGGATCTTGCCGTCGAGTTCGACGATCGCGGCGACGACCGGCAGCGGATTGTTCCAGTGCACGTAGCCGCAGGTGTCGTCGGGGCAGGCCTGGCGGACGCGGCCGCCTTCATGGTCGGGATCGGCACGCTCGGTCAGCGGGCTCGCGCAGCGCGGGCAAAAGCGGTAGTCGGCGGTGGTCATCGATGGGGATCTGGCGAGCGCCGGGCATCGGCCTGCAAGCCGCGTCGGACACCCGCTCGGCGCGGGAAAGGCTTCATTCTAGCGAGTTTGCCCGCGCCCGAGACGATCCGGCCCCACCGGCGTCAGGGCGACCTGCGCCCGTGTGCGGCGGTCGCGGCGAAGCCGGCGGCGCCGATCAGCAGCGCGGCCACCGCGACCCACAGCGCGGGTGTGAACGACCCGAAGCGCGCGGCCAGCGGCGCCGCGACGAGCGGCCCGAGGATCTGCCCGACGCCGTACGACGCGGTCGCATAGCCCATCAGCCCGGCCGCGCGCTCGCCGTGCAGACGCCGCGCCTCGCGCATCGCGAACAGCGTGATCGCGGTGAATGGCAGGCCGAGCAACGCGCTGCCGATCGAGAAACCGGCCGCGTTCGGCCACACGATCCCGGCCGCGATGCCGAGCGCCTGCGTCGCGCAGCCGGCCGCCAGCAGCAGCCGGTTGTCCCAGTGCCCGGGCAGCCGCGCGGCGGTGATCGCGCCGACGATCAGCGCGGCGCCGAACATCGGCCAGAACAGGTCCGGCCAAGGAGAGGCGGCCGGCAGTGCGGCGCGCGCGATCACCGGCAGGAACGTCGCGGTGATGATGTAGCCGAAGCCGGGGGCGCCGTAGAGCACGACGAGCCACGCGGCGTCCGCGCGATGGCGTCGCGTGTCGGCCCGCGCCGCCGGGGTGGCGGGCGAGACGGTAGCCGCATGCGGCGCGGCGGCCGGCGGCGTGGGCTGCGCGTGCGCGGAGGCCGGCGCCACACCAAACGTGCGCCAGATCGCGACCGACAGGACGGCCGACAACGCCGCGAAACCCAGCCAGCCCACCGACGCACGCTGCCCGGCCAGCGCACTGCCGATCAGCCCCGTCACCACGATGCCGACGCCCGGCCCCGCGTAGATCACCCCGCTCCATTCGGGCGCAGCCAGCTCGGCCAGACGCCGCAGTCCCCATTGCGACACGAACACGAACGTCCATGCGCTGACGACGCCCGCGACGAAACGCACGACGAGCCACACCGGCAGCAGGTGGCCGACGCCCATCGCGGCGGTCAGCAGCACGGTCGCGACGAGCCCGAAGCGCACCATTCGCGCCGGCGCGACGCGCAGCGCCGCGCAACTGACCGCGCCGGCGAAGTACCCCGCGTAGTTCGCCGACGCGAGCCAGCTGCCGCCTTTCAGCCCGATCGAGCCGTCCGCGAGCATCAGCGGCAACAGCGGCGTGAACGCGAAACGGCCGACGCCGAGCACGACGGCCAGGCCGACCATGCAGGCGAACGCGGCCGCGCGGGCACGGCGGTCGGCCTGGTCGGACGAAAGCACGCGGGCGGCGGCGGTCAGGGCATCGAAGCGGGACATGGCGGCATGGGCGGGCGCGTCGCGCGCCGGCCGGATCGGAAATCGGAATGGGTCCATCCTAACTTGACCAACCATTCTCGAAAAATGAATAATTAAGAATCGACCCATCCCTCGGAGAGAATCATGGACCTGGCGGCGCTGGCGATTTTCCGGGCGGTCGTGCGCGAAAACGGCGTGACGCGCGCGGCGGCCAAGCTCAATCGCGTGCAGTCGAACGTCACGACGCGCATCAAGCAGCTGGAAGAGGAACTCGGCGCGGCGCTGTTCGTGCGCGACGGCCGCCGGCTCGTGCTGACCCCAGCCGGGCAGACGCTGCTGCCGTATGCGGAGCGCCTGCTCGCGCTCGCCGACGAGGCGCGCGACGCGGTGCGCGAGGACACGCCGCGCGGCCGGCTGCGGCTCGGCACGATGGAAAGCACGGCCGCGAGCCGGCTGCCGACCCTCCTCGCGCGCTACCACCATGCGTGGCCCGACGTGTCGCTCGAGCTGCTGACGGGCACGACGGGCTGCCTGATCGACCGCGTGCGCGACTTCGAGATCGACGCCGCGCTGTTTGCGCGGCCGCCCGAGCCGGACACGCTGCCCGACACGTTCGAGACGGTGCCGATCTTCCGCGAGGATCTCGTGCTGCTCACGCCGCGCGGCCATCCGCCGGTGCGCACGCCGCGCGACGTGATCCTGCCGACGCTGATCGCGTTCGAGCGCGGCTGCGCGTATCGCAAGTACGTCGAACGGTGGTACGCGGCGCACGGCGTGAAGCCGGCCCGGGTGCTCGAACTCGGCTCGTATCACGCGATCGTCGCGTGCGTCGCGGCCGGCGCGGGCGTCGCGGTCGCGCCACGTTCGGTGCTCGATCTGCAACCGGAGACCGGCAACATCGCCGCGCACACGATTCCTGAACTCGAAGGCATCGACACGCTGCTCGGGTGGCGGCGCGGCTATGCGTCGGCGGCGCTCGCCGCGCTGCGCGATGCGCTCACCGACGCCGCGCGGCAGCCTGGGGACATGACAACGCCAACGGTGACCGTGCCGGCCTGACCCCTATGCGCGCGCCGCCGCATCGATCGACGCGCATGGACTGCACAAACGAAACGACCCGACCGGCGCCTGCCGATCGGGTCGTTCGTCGATTCACGCGATGCCGTCAGGGCGACGGCATCGCATCGGTCGTGCAACGATCAGGGATCAGAGCCGTTCTTCGACCCAGCCCTTCACGCCGGCCAGCGCGCCCGGCAGGTTCGCCGGCTCGGTGCCGCCGGCCTGCGCCATGTCCGGACGGCCGCCGCCCTTGCCGCCCACTTGCTGCGCGACGAAGTTCACGAGCTCGCCGGCCTTGACTTTCTTGCTCGCGTCCGGCGTGACGCCCGCGATCAGGCTGACCTTGCCGCCTTCGACGGCCGCCAGCACGATCGCCGCGCTCTTCAGCTTGTCCTTCAGCTTGTCGACCGTTTCGCGCAGCGTCTTCGCATCGGCGCCGTCGAGCGTCGCGGCCAGCACGTACACGCCGCCGATTTCGACGGCCTGCTGCGCGAGCTCGTCGCCCTGGCTCGACGCGAGCTTCGACTTCAGCGCGCCCAGTTCCTTCTCGAGCGACTTCACCTGCTCCTGCACCTGCGCAATGCGCTGCGTGAGTTCCGACGGCTGCGCCTTCAGCGCGGCCGCGGCTTCATTCACGCGTGCGTCGAGCTCCTGCACGTAGCGCACCGCGTTGTCGCCGGTGATCGCCTCGACGCGGCGGATGCCGGCCGCGACGCCGCCTTCGACGACGATCTTGAACAGGCCGATGTCGCCGGTGCGGTGCACGTGCGTGCCGCCACACAGTTCGCGCGAGAAGCCGAGGTCGAGCACGCGCACTTCATCGCCGTACTTCTCGCCGAACAGCGCCATCGCGCCGCCCTTCACCGCTTCGTCGTACGGCATCACGCGCACGATGCCCGGCGCGTTGGCGAGGATCTCGTTGTTGACGATCTGCTCGACGCGACGGATTTCGTCGTCGGTCATCGGTGCGTTGTGCGCGAAATCGAAACGGGTCTTGTCCGCGTCGACGAGCGAACCCTTCTGCTGCACGTGCGCGCCGAGCACTTCGCGCAGCGCCTTGTGCATCAGGTGGGTGGCCGAGTGGTTGCGCTGCGTGCGGGCGCGGCGGTGCGCGTCGATTTCCGCGCGCAGCACGTCGCCGACCTTCAGCGTGCCCTGCTCCAGCGTGCCGTGATGGCCGATCACGTCGGCCTGCACCTTCAGCGTGTCGGCCACCGCGAAGCGCGTTGCGGCGTTCGCGAGCACGCCCTGGTCGCCGACCTGGCCGCCCGATTCCGCGTAGAACGGCGTGTGGTCGAGCACGACGACCGCGTCCTGGCCGGCCTTCACCTCGTTGACGGCCGAACCGTCGACGTACAGCGCAACGACCTTCGCGTCGTCGAACGCGATTTCCTCGTAACCGTGGAAGGTGGTCTTCGCGCCCGAGTATTCGAGGCCCTGCGTCGCCTTGAACTTGCCGGCCGCGCGCGCCTGCTCGCGCTGGCGCGCCATCGCGTCGTCGAATGCCGGCTCGTCGACCGTCATCCCGCGCTCGCGGCACACGTCGGCCGTCAGGTCCAGCGGGAAGCCGTACGTGTCGTGCAGCTTGAACGCGAGCTCGCCGTCGAGCACCTTGCCGCCCTTCGCCTCGACCTCCGCCAGCGCGGCTTCGAGGATCGACATGCCGTGCTCGATCGTCTCGAAGAAGCGCTCTTCTTCCTGGCGCAGCACGTCGGTCACGCGCTGCTCGGCTTCCTTCAGCTCCGGATAGGCGGTGCCCATCTCGGCGACGAGGTCGGCCACCAGCTTGTGGAAGAACGCGCCCTTGCGGCCCAGCTTGTAGCCGTGGCGGATCGCGCGGCGCACGATCCGGCGCAGCACGTAGCCGCGGCCTTCGTTGCCCGGGATCACGCCGTCGACGATCAGGAACGAGCACGCGCGGATGTGATCGGCGATCACCTTCAGCGAGTTGTTCGTGAGGTCGCTGATCTCGCTCACGCGCGCGGCGGCCTTGATCAGGTTCTGGAACAGGTCGATCTCGTAGTTGCTGTGCACGTGCTGCAGCACCGCGGCGAGACGCTCGAGGCCCATGCCGGTGTCGACCGACTGCTTCGGCAGGCGCGTCATGTTGCCCTGCGCGTCGCGGTTGAACTGCATGAACACGAGGTTCCAGATCTCGATGTAGCGGTCGCCGTCTTCTTCAGGCGACCCCGGCGGGCCGCCCCACACGTCCGGGCCGTGGTCGTAGAAGATTTCGGTACACGGGCCGCACGGGCCGGTGTCGCCCATCGTCCAGAAGTTGTCCGATGCGTAACGCGCACCCTTGTTGTCGCCGATCCGGATGATCCGCTCGGTCGGCACGCCGACTTCCTTCGCCCAGATGTCGTAGGCCTCGTCGTCTTCCTGGTAGACGGTCACCCACAGCTTGTCCTTCGGCAGCTGGTAGACCGTGGTCAGCAGCTCCCACGCGAACTTGATCGCGTCGTGCTTGAAGTAGTCGCCGAACGAGAAGTTGCCGAGCATCTCGAAGAACGTGTGGTGGCGCGCCGTGTAGCCGACGTTCTCGAGGTCGTTGTGCTTGCCGCCCGCGCGCACGCTGCGCTGCGCCGTCGTGGCGCGCGAGTACGGGCGCGGGTCCGTGCCGAGGAAGACGTCCTTGAACTGGACCATGCCCGAGTTCGTGAACATCAGCGTGGGGTCGTTACCGGGCACGAGGCTCGACGAGCGGACGATCGTGTGGCCCTTCGATTCGAAGAATTTGAGGAATTTCTCGCGGATTTCGGCAGCTTTCATGGCGTGCGGGGACAGTCTGGCAAAGACGGCTTCAAACGCCGCCGCCCCAGGCGGGGCGCGCGGCGGCATGGATTCGGAAACGATCGATTATACGGGATCGGGGCCCGCTTCCGGGCAAAGCGCCGGCGACGCGGCTCGGCCATCCGGACGAGCCGCCTGGGCCACCCGCGCGGCCGATTCGCCTTAAGATGCTCGGCATGCCAATCGGCCTTGCCCGACAACGCAGGCCCGCCATGAAAGGAGACGATTCGACGATGGGTGCCCTGAGCCATATCCGCGTGCTGGACCTGACCCGCGTGCTCGCGGGCCCGTGGTGCGCGCAGACCCTTGCCGACTTCGGCGCGGACGTGATCAAGGTCGAGCGCCCGGGCGCCGGCGACGACACGCGCCACTGGGGGCCGCCGTACCTGAAGGACGCGGACGGCGCGGATACCGCCGAGGCCGCGTACTACCTCGCGGCGAACCGCAACAAGCGCTCGGTGACGATCGACATCGCAACGCCCGAAGGGCAGCAAATCGTGCGCGAACTCGCCGCGCAGAGCGACGTCGTGCTCGAGAACTACAAGGTCGGGCAATTGAAGAAGTACGGGCTCGATTACGACTCGCTGCGGGCGGTGAAGCCCGATCTCGTCTACTGCTCGGTCACCGGCTTCGGCCAGACGGGGCCGTACGCGCACCGCGCGGGCTACGACTTCATCGTGCAGGGGATCGGCGGCTTCATGAGCATCACCGGCGAACGCGACGGCCAGCCGGGCGGCGGCCCGCAGAAGGCCGGCGTCGCGATCGCCGATCTCGCGACCGGCCTCTATTCGACGATCGCCGTGCTCGCCGCGCTCGCGCATCGCGACCGCACGGGCGAAGGCCAGTACATCGACATGGCGCTGCTCGACGTGCAGGTCGCGCTGCTCGCGAACATGAACACCAACTTTCTCGCGAGCGGCAAGCCGCCGGTGCGCTGGGGCAACGCGCATCCGAACATCGTGCCGTACCAGACGTTCCAGACGCGCGACGGCTGGATCATCGTCGCGGTCGGCAACGACGGGCAGTTCCGCAAGTTCGTCGAGGCCGGCGGCCGGCCCGAGCTGGCCGACGACGAGCGCTTCGCGACGAACCCGTCGCGCGTGCGTCACCGCGACACGCTGGTGCCGATCCTCGCGGAGATGGTGAAGGCGCGCGGCAAGGCCGACTGGATCGGCGCGCTCGAGGCGGCCGGCGTGCCGTGCGGGCCGATCAACGATCTCGACGAGGTGTTCGACAACGAGCAGGTGGTCGCGCGCGGGATGCAGGTAGCGCTGCCGCACCCGTGCGGCGCGGACGTGAAGCTCGTGCGCAACCCGATCCGGATGAGCGCGACGCCGCCGGACGCGCGCACGGCCCCGCCGCTGCTCGGCGCGCAGACGGAAGACGTGCTGCGCGACATGCTCGGCTACGACGACGTGCGGATCGCCGCGTTGAAGGCGAAACAGGCGATCTGACGCGATTCGGGTGACGGCGTCGCGGCGGCTGCGGGCGCACGTGGCGTGCAACGACGGGATCACACGGCCGCGCCCCGCGCCCGACCGACAGGCTGACTAACGCCCGAGCGCGTCGAGCCAGCCGCGCGCTTGCGGCCAGTCGCCGAGCCCGCTGTCCGCGTTGATGTGGCCGCGCGGGCCGAGGTCATGGAACGTGCTGCCCCACGCGTTCGCGCAGCCGCGTGCGAACGCGAGCGAACCGTACGGATCGTCGCTGCTCGCGACGACACAGGTGGGAAACGGCAGCCGCTCGTGGGGCACCGGGCCGAAGCCGTGTGCCTCTGCCGGAAACATCGGCCCGGCGGGATCGGGCAACGCGACGAGCAGCGCGCCGCGCACTTTCGCGAGCGCAGCCGGGCGTGCATAGCGGGTCGCCCACCATGCGGTGGTCAGCGTGCCGAGGCTGTGGCCGGCGATCAGCACCGGCCCGCGCGCCGCTTCGACCGCCCGGTCGAGCGCGAGACACCAGCCGTTGCGGAACGCGCGGTTCCAGTCAGGCATCGCGACCCGCGAGAAGCGCGCATCCGCGCGCTCCCAGCGGCTCTGCCAGTGAAGCGGGCCCGAATTGGCATAGCCCGGCAGGACGAAAACGAGGGGATCGCTCATGAAGGGAGGCGTCGACGAATGGAATCGTGTTGTAGCGTCGACGCAGTGTCGCACACCCGCCTCTCCCTGATGGTGCCTGTCAAAATCCGGGGGTGTGCGTGACCTTCGAGCGGGTCGTGACGCGCTCAGGCAGGCGTCACGACCGGCCGGCATGCAGTGGCGCCCGCGTCGCGGGCGCCAGCCGGCGCGGCAGATCAGCGTACGCCGGCGCCGACCAGGCCGCCTGCCGCCGCGCCGGCCACCGTGCCGACCGGGCCGCCCGTGATCAGGTAGCCGAGCGCGCCGCCCGCGGCCGCGCCAATACCGGCGTTACGCTGCGTATGCGTCATCGCGCATGCGCCGAGTTGCGACAGGGCCGCGACGATTACCGCGGTACGAACGAGAAAAGTGGTCTTCTTCATCATGATTATTGGCTTCCTCCCGCCAGGCAAAAATTGCGAATGGCGGCATTGAATCGGTAAAGCGATCATAGGAAAACCCGAACGGCGCCGGCAATCCGATTTACGTCGTGTTACAGCCGACACACACTCGATATATTGCGAAACACCTCGCGAACCGACGGCAGCCGACCGGCAGGCCGCGCGGGACGGACCCCGGTCAGGTAGAATTACAGGATTAAACCGGCGCGACGCGCCGACACAACCCTGACGCCAACCGCATGAGCACCGAACGCAACGACGCCCCCGCGGCTTCCAATTTCATCCGCAACATCATCGACGACGACAACCGCACCGGCAAATGGGGCGGCCGCGTCGAAACGCGCTTCCCGCCCGAGCCGAACGGCTATCTGCACATCGGTCACGCGAAGAGCATCTGCCTGAACTTCAGCGTCGCGCGCGACTACGGCGGCGTGTGCCACCTGCGCTTCGACGACACGAACCCGGAAAAGGAAAGCGTCGAATACGTCGACTCGATCGTCGACGCGGTGCGCTGGCTCGGCTTCGACTGGCGCAAGGACGCGGTCGATCACCAGTATTTCGCGAGCGACTACTACGACAAGCTGTACGAGTTCGCCGAGCTGCTGATCCAGCGCGGCAAGGCGTACGTCGACAGCCAGAGCGCCGACGAAATGCGCGCGAACCGCGGCTCGCTGACCGAAGGCGGCAAGCCGTCGCCGTTCCGCGATCGCACGCCGGCAGAAAACCTCGACCTGTTCCGCCGCATGAAGGCCGGCGAGTTCAAGGAAGGCGAGCACGTGCTGCGCGCGAAGATCGACATGGCGTCGCCGAACATGAACATGCGCGACCCGGTGATCTACCGGATCCGCTACGCGCACCATTACCGCACCGGCGACGCATGGTGCGTGTATCCGATGTACGACTACACGCACTGCATCTCGGATGCGCTCGAAGGCATCACGCATTCGCTGTGCACGCTCGAATTCGAGGATCACCGCCCGCTGTACGACTGGGTGCTGAACGAACTCGCGGAAGCCGGCGTGTTCACGCGCCCGCTGCCGCAACAGATCGAATTCTCGCGGCTGAACCTCACGTACGCGATCACCAGCAAGCGCAAGCTGCTGCAGCTCGTCACCGAAGGCCACGTCGACGGCTGGGACGACCCGCGGATGCCGACGATCGTCGGCGTGCGCCGCCGCGGCTTCACGCCGGAAAGCATTCACCTGTTCTGCGAGCGGATCGGCGTGACGAAGATCGATTCGTGGATCGACATGAGCATCTTCGAAGGCGCGCTGCGCGACGACCTCGACGACAAGGCCGCGCGTACGGTCGCGGTGCTCGATCCGCTGAAGCTCGTGATCGACAACTATCCGGAAGACCTCGAGGAAGCCTGCACGGCGCCCGTGCATCCGCACCATCCGGACCGCGGCGTGCGCACGTTCCCGATCTCGCGCGAGCTGTGGATCGAGCGCGAGGACTTCGTCGAGAATCCGCCGAAGGGCTATTTCCGGCTGTTCCCGGGCAACAAGGTGCGCCTGCGCTACGGCTACGTGATCGAGTGCACGGGCTTCGACAAGGACGCCGACGGCAACGTGACGGCCGTGCACTGCAACTACTTCCCGGACAGCAAGTCGGGCACCGAAGGCGCGAACACGTACAAGGTCAAGGGCAACATCCACTGGGTCAGCGCGAAGCACGCGCAGCCGGCCGAAGTGCGGATCTACGACCGCCTGTTCAAGGAGCCGCACCCGGACGCGGGCGGCGCGAACTTCCTCGAGGCGCTGAACCCCGATTCGAAGAAGATCGTGCAGGCGTACCTCGAGCCGGGCAACGGCGACGTCGCGCCGGAAACGCGCCTGCAGTTCGAGCGCCACGGCTACTTTGTTGCAGACCGTGTCGATTCGAAACCGGGCAAGCCGGTGTTCAACCGGATCGTCGGGCTACGCGACAGCTGGGGCAAGCCGGCCTGACGGCCTGCTGCACGCGGCGGCGTGCGGCTTCGCAAGCCGCCCCGCTGCCTGCCCATGAAAAAAACCGGCTCGAGGGCCGGTTTTTTTATCGGCGTGCGCCGAAGGACGGATGGCTGCAGCGACAGCCGCGGCGCTCATTCACGCGC
>NZ_JACFYV010000164.1:0-15922 GCF_016759955.1 Burkholderia sp. KCJ3K979 | reverse complement strand
ACCCGCCGTCACGCGTCCGGACGAGCAAGATCGCGTACGCGAACCATTCACTTTCCTAGCGAGGAGGGGGCATGCCTGCCTTCAACCGATCATTCCTGCGCCGCTGTGCCGCCTGCGCACTGCTGACGGCGTGTGGGTCGGCGCTGCCCGCGGCGGCCCAGTTGCGCCCGCCCAATCCAGCCAGCGTGCCCGACACGTCCACGCAGGCGTTCAAGCGCGCCGACCGAAAAATGATGGAAGCGATGGAGAGTGCGCCGTACACGGGCGACGCCGATCGCGATTTCGTCTCACACATGGCGCCGCATCACCAGGGCGCGATCGACATGGCGCAGGTCGAGCTCAAATACGGCAAGGACCCCACGCTGCGGCAGCTCGCGAGCCGGATCGTCGCCGCGCAGCGCGACGAGATCGCGTTGATGGAGCGCTGGCAGAAGGAGCACGGCAAGACGCCGTGAGCCGCGATGCGAAACGGCGATACGCAGCCGGCTGTATCGATGGTTCGGCATCCGATGAGTGGCGATACCGGACACGTGCCGAGGCGATGGCCGTGCGTCCTATCGGCTGCGAAAGGAGGCGCGATGCATGGACGGTAAGCGCGAGACGGCAGGCCGCTCGATCGACAGCGTGGCCGACTACATGGCCGCGATCGGCGCGCAGCGGCAGACGATGGCGCTGCGGCTCTTTCGCGGCCAGTGCAACGCCGGCTGGCCGCTCGTGCCCGGCATCGCGCGGCAGCGCGCGTCGCCCGACGTCGAGGCGCGGATGCTCGACGAATTCACGCGGCGCGCGCTGCCGCATCTCGAGCCCGGGCAGAACCTCGATGCGTGCGACTGGCTCGCGCTCGCGCAGCAGCACGGGATGCGCACGCGCCTGCTCGACTGGTCCGGCAACGCGCTGGCCGCGCTGTGGTTCGCGGTCCGGCGCGCGGGCGAATCCGGCGGAGACGGCGTGGTGTGGTGCCTGTCGCACGACGCCGACGACATCGCGACCGCAGCTGAACGGCGCGCGCCGCTGCAGGTCACGCGCACCAAGGTGTTCCGGCCGCGCCACGTGATGCCGAGGATCACCGCGCAGGACGGCTGGTTCACGATTCACTGTTACGACGCCGGCGCCGAGCGCTTCGTGCCGCTCGACGAGCATGCGGACCTCGCCGGCCGCCTGATGCGCATCGTCGTGCCGGGCGCCCGGTTCGCGACGATCCGGCAGGAACTGGCCGGCGTCGGCGTGAGCATCGCGACGATCTTCCCCGATCTCGACGGCATCGCGCAATTGACCGACGCGCGCTATTTCCCGGACGACGAGGACACACACGCGCCGCGGTAAAGCCCACACGGGCTGCCGGCCGGGCACGCGCAATGCTTGTCTCGACGGCGCGCGCACGGGACCGAACCCCAAGCGCCTTGCTTGCGACCGGTTCGCGGCGGGCGGCGCGGCGGTTCATGCGCGCATTCAAACAGACCATCGAATCCGGAGGCTTTCATGCGCGAACCCAACGAACCACCGAGCGAGCGTCGCGACACGGCGTGCGGGCCCGGTGCCGGTTCCCGGCCGGCCGGGCACGCCGTCACCCGTGCGTTCGAACGGTTTGCATCGAGCGTGACCACCTGGGCCGGCTCGCCAGTGGCGTTCGGCAGCGCGGTCGCGATCACCGTGCTGTGGCTCGTGAGCGGGCCGGTGTTTCACTACTCCGACGCGTGGCAGCTCGTGATCAACACCGGCACCACGATCATCACGTTCCTGATGGTGTTCCTGCTGCAGCGCAACCAGAACCGCGACAGCGTGGCGCTGCACCTGAAACTCGACGAACTGCTCGCGGTCACGCGCGCGGCGAGCGACCGGCTGATCGGGATCGAGGATGCGTCGGAGGAGGAATTGCGCGCGTTGGCGCAGACCTACGTCGAGATGGCGCAGCGCGCAGCCGAGCGCGGCGAGGACGAACCGGGCGGCAAGCGCGCGGAAACGACCGACGCGCCGCCCGAATCGTGATCGTCGGATCTTCCGATCGAGCGAGGCGCGGCCCGATGATTTTTCAAACGTTTGTCGTTTCGGTCGGCACACCGCGGCGCGACGGCTCGCATGCGCCGCTCGCAGCAGGGAACGGCACGTGCTGCATGCCGAAACGAAGCCCGGTCGTTCCGGGTATTGCCTACGGTGCCTTCATGAACTCCAGAACCCCTTCGAATCCGTTGCTGAATCTTGCGGTGGCCGTCGCTTGCGGGGCCGCCGCGATGTACTTCCTCGATCCGGCGTCCGGCCGGCGCCGACGCGCTTATCTGCGCGACAAGGCGGTTGCGGGCCGGCACGACGTGGCCGATTATGCGAATACGCAGGTGAAGCGGGCGGCCGACCATGCGCGCGGCGCGATCGCCGGCCTGCGGGCGGACTGGCTCGCGGGCGATGCGAGCGACGTGCAGGTGGCCGAGCGCGTGCGTGCGGCGCTTGGCCGGCTCGTCGCCCGTCCGCGCGACATCGACGTGAGCGTTGAGCGCGGCAACGTGTGCCTGACCGGACAGGTCGAGGAAGCCGAACGTCAGGTGCTGATCGACGGCGTCGCCGCGCTGCATGGCGTGCATCACGTCGAGGACGCGATGGGCGCGCGCAGCGAATACAAGGCGTCGCCCGACGGCCATTCGCACTGACGCGGCCGCGGCTGCCCGCACCGACGGGGGGCCGGTGAACGAGTACGACACGCATTCGGCGCACGCACGGCTGCCGGCACGACGGCAGCCTGGCGCCCCAACCGGAGCAAGCCCATGATCGACCGCCAGCCCCCCGGCACGACGCCTCCGCCTCCGGAGCCCGGCGCGCACGACGCGCTCGAACACTTGCTCGGCAGCCTGCATCGGCACGGCTTCCTGCGCTTCGCGAACGAGGTCGTCAGCGCGAACGCGCGACTGGCCGACACGTTCGTCGACGCGCTCGACAAGCCCGGCATGCAAAGCGGCATGGAGAATCTCGCGGTGCTCGTGACGGCGCTGTCGCGCATTCCGCCGGAACAGTTCAGCCGTGCCGCATTCGCGGCAGCCGACGCGCTGCATCACGTCGGCTCGTGGCAGCCGTCTCAGCACGAGCATGTCGCGCCCGGCGTGCGCGGCGTCTACCGGCTGCTGCACGACGAGGCGCTGTGGGATGCGTTGACGCCGCTGCTCGAAGGGCTGAAGGTCTTCGCGCAAGGGCTCGCACGCGATGCCCGGTCGCCGGTCGCCGGCCTCAACGAGACGACGAAAGGCGCGTGAGCGCGCGCGGTTGCAGGTCGCTCGCGGCGCACAGGCCCGCGAACTGACGGATGATGCGCTGCGTCGGCGCGCTGGCCGGCCAGTGCGATACCGCGTCGATACCGACCCAGCGGCACAGCGCGATTTCCCGGCCCGGGCACGCGTGCGCGCCGCGCGGCAGGCTCGCGACGAAGACGTGATGGCGTTTCACGCTGCCGTCCACGTAGAAGAAATACGCGAGTTCGAGATCGGCGAGCCCCGTTTCCTCCCGAAGTTCGCGATGCGCGGCGTCGAGCGCCGATTCGCCGCGCCGAATCACGCCGCCCGGCAACGTCCAGCGCGACGCTCGCCCGCGCGCGACCAGCAGCACACGCTGGTTGCGATGGCAGATGATCGTGGCGCGTTCCTTGGCCAATGGCGCCAAGGGCACCGCGCGAACAGGGAAATCGGCCGGGTCGGGTAGCGTCATGCAAGGCAGGCAGCGGGTGATTGAAAGATCCATGACCCTGTACAGCAACGTGCATGCCCGCTTCGCCGCCGCGCTGCCCGGCATGCGAACGTTTCGGCGCCACGCGCTGATCGTCGTCCGCGATTTTTCAACGGCTTGTCATTTCTGCCGCCGGCCGTCGAGGGCGGACGAGCGGTGCGGCGCGACGTGCGACCTATCGCGAGTCGTCCGGTTCGTCGGGCCGATGCGGCGGCGTTCCGCTTTCCGGCTCGGTCGGCTTGCCTTCGGCGGGGTCGTGGGTGCTGCGCGGCGGCGGCGTGCCCGTGCCGCGGCGCTTGCCTTCGGGGCCGGGCGTGCTGTCGCCGCGATCTTCGCCGCGTGTATCGGTGTCGAGCGAGGTGGAGCGTGTCATGGTTCGCGAGTCCTGTCGGGGGCGGTCGAAGTGCACGCGTCGCGCATCCTGCATGCCGCGGTCGGACGAAGCAGATAGCCGGGCCCGCCGTTTGCTTGATCGCGCGCTTGAAGTCGGCGCGAGCAATGTCGCCCGCAGCCGCCGCCTGGAGCCCCGTTTCATGCCCGATGCGATCCTGTGCCCGTTGTCCGTTCGTGAGCGATGGTGCGTCGCGGTCCGGCGCGCGTTGACGCCCGGACCGCGACGCACCGGCGCGCCGGACGCGTTCGCGCCGGCGGTGGCCGGTGTCGCCTTGTCGACGCCGATGATGCCGATGCGCGTGCCTTGGCCGGTGTTCGAGCGCTGGCCCACCGCCATCGCCCGTGCAGGCGACGGCCAGTCCGGCGGCGGCAGCGGCTCGGGCGCCGCGCCAGGCCGCAACGGCGAGCACCCGACCGACGCGCCGGGCGGCGGTGGCGGCGACGACCATCCGCACGACGATCGCGGCGGCCGCACCGGCGGCGACGGGGATGGCAACGACGGCGACGGCGAACGCAAGCGGCCCGGCAAGAAGCCGCTGATCATTCTGGGCGCGGTGGTGTTGGTGCTGCTCATCGGCGGGCTCGTGTGGTGGTTCGCGACGCGCAACCAGGAAAGCACCGACGATGCGTATACCGACGGCAACGCGATCGCGGTCGCGCCGCACGTGTCCGGCTACGTGACGCGCCTGGCGGTCGACGACAACACCTTCGTGCGGCGCGGCGACGTGCTCGTCGAGATCGATCCGCGCGACTACCGCGCGCAGGTCGACGCGGCGCAGGCGCAGCTCGGTCTCGCGCAGGCGCAGCTCGACGCGGCGCGCGTGCAGCTCGATATCGCGCGCGTGCAGTATCCGGCCCAGTACCGGCAGGCGCGCGCGCAGATCGAATCGGCGGAAGCCGCGTACCGGCAGGCGCTCGCCGCGCAGTCCCGCCAGCGGGCGGTCGATGCGCGCGCAACCTCGCAGCAGGCGATCGACGCGGCCGATGCGCAGCGCGCGACCGCCGACGCGAACGTCGCGATGGCCCAGGCGCAGGCGCGCACCGCGAGCCTCGTGCCGCAGCAGATCCGGCAGGCCGAGACCGCCGTCGAGGAACGCCGCCAGCAGGTGCTGCAGGCACGCGCGCAGCTCGAGACGGCCAACCTGAACCTGTCGTACTGCGAGATGCGCGCGCCGTCCGACGGCTGGGTCACGCGGCGCAACGTGCAACTGGGCTCGTTCCTGCAACCGGGCACGTCGATCTTCTCGATCGTCACGCCGCGCGTGTGGGTCACCGCGAATTTCAAGGAGTCGCAGCTCGAGCGGATGCGCATCGGCGACCGCGTCGACGTGTCGGTCGACGCGTATCCCGATCTCGACCTGCACGGCCACGTCGACAGCATCCAGCTCGGCAGCGGCTCGCGCTTCTCCGCGTTCCCGACCGAGAACGCGACCGGCAACTTCGTGAAGATCGTGCAGCGCGTGCCGGTGAAGATCGTGCTCGATGGCCCGCTGCCGACCCGTCCACCGCTCGGTCTCGGCCTGTCGGTCGTGCCGACCGTTCACCTCAAATGACCGGCCGCCGTGCCGCGGCCGGTGTCGACCGGAGCGATCCGATGCCCGATACCCGCATGCCGTTCCCGTTTCGCGAGGCCCGCCGATGAGCCGGCCGCCCGAGCGCGGCGGCGCGTCCGGCGGCACCTGGCGACCCGCCGCGAATCCGTGGCTCATCGCGATCGTCGTCACGCTCGCCGCGTTCATGGAAGTGCTCGACACGACGATCGTCAACGTCGCGCTGCCGCACATCGCCGGCACGATGTCGGCGAGCTACGACGAGGCGACCTGGACGCTCACGTCGTATCTCGTCGCGAACGGCATCGTGCTGCCGATTTCGGGGTTCCTCGGGCGGCTGCTCGGCCGCAAGCGCTACTTCCTGCTGTGCATCGCCGCGTTTACCGTGTGCTCGTTCCTGTGCGGCGTCGCGACCAACCTCGGCGAACTGATCGTGTTCCGCGTGCTGCAAGGGCTGTTCGGCGGCGGGCTGCAGCCGAACCAGCAGTCGATCATCCTCGATACGTTTCCGCCCGAGCAGCGCAACCGCGCGTTCTCGATCTCGGCGATCGCGATCGTCGTCGCGCCGGTGCTCGGGCCGACGCTCGGCGGCTGGATCACCGACCATTTCTCGTGGCGCTGGGTGTTCCTGCTCAACGTGCCGATCGGCGCGCTGACCGTGCTCGCGGTGATGCAGCTCGTCGAGGACCCGCCGTGGCGGCGCGGCGCCGAACGCGGGATCTCGATCGACTACATCGGCATCGGGCTGCTCGCGATCGGCCTCGGCTGCCTGCAGGTGATGCTCGATCGCGGCGAGGACGAGGACTGGTTCGGCTCGAACTTCATCCGCGTCTTCGCCGTGCTGTCCGTGCTCGGGCTGGTCGGCGCGACGCTGTGGCTGCTGCGTACGAAGAAACCGGTGGTCGACCTGTCGTGCCTGCGCGACCGCAATTTCGCGCTCGGCTGCGTGACGATCGCGACGTTCGCGGCCGTGCTGTACGGCAGCGCGGTGATCGTGCCGCAGCTCGCGCAGCAGCGTCTCGGCTACACGGCGACGCTCGCTGGGCTCGTGCTGTCGCCCGGCGCGCTGCTGATCACGCTCGAGATTCCGCTCGTGAGCCGGCTGATGCCGCACGTGCAGACGCGCTATCTGGTCGGATTCGGCTTCGTGCTGCTGTGCGGCTCGCTGATCTATTCGCGCACACTGGTGCCGGACATCGATTACACGCACCTGATGATGATCCGGTGCGCGCAGTCGCTCGCGATCGGCTTCATGTTCGTGCCGATCACGACGCTCGCGTACCTGACCGTGCCGCAGCGGCTCAACGACGATGCGTCCGCGCTGTTCACGATGTTCCGCAACGTCGCGGGCTCGATCGGCATCTCGGTGTCGACCGCGCTGATCCGCGAGCGCACGCAGGCGCGCATGGCGCACCTGTCCACGCACATGTCGACGCTGTCGCAGAACTTCCAGGACGCGTTGCAGGAGAATGCGCGCGCGATCGGCGCGCTGACGGGCGCGCAGCCGTCGGCCGCGCTGCAGACCGCGAGCGGGCGGCTGTACCAGACCTTCATCGAACAGGCGACGATCCTCGCGTATATCGACGTGTTCGCGATCCTCGCGGTGTTCTGCGCGTTCAGCATTCCGCTGACGTTCCTGTTCTCGTCGGCGAAGGCCGCGGGCGGCGCGGGAGGGCATTGACGATGACGATGCATCGACGCGGCCGTCGCCGACATTCGCTACCTCCACGCGGGATCGCCGCGATGCTCGCCGCCTGCGCGGTGCTGGCGGGCTGTATCGTCGGACCGGATTTCAAGCCGCCGCAGGCGGACGCGCCGGCCAACTGGCATGACTTGCAGGCCGCGAACGCGGCATCGCCGGCATCGGGCGCGTCAGCGGCATCGGCTGCATCGGCCCCCGGCGCGCATGCGCCGTCGTCGCCGGTGACGAGCGCCGATCCCGATCCGCGCTGGTGGCGCGCGTTCGGCGATCCGCTGCTCGACCAGCTCGTCGAGCGCGCCGCGCATGACAACCTCGACGTGCAGGCCGCCGTGCTGCGCATTGCCCAGGCACGCGCGCAGGTCCGCGCGGCCGCCGCGCAGGGTTTGCCGGACGTGCGTGCGACGGCGAGCTACCAGCGCGAACAACTCGGCCTGAAAGGGATCGTCGAGGAGCAGGGCATCGACCAGCGGGTCGATCTTCTCGGCGCGCCGGGCTCGCCGCTCGACCGGTTCGGGCCGGGCACCGGCGCGAGCGTGCAGCAAGGCGCGCGCGGCGCGCTCGATGCGCTCGAAGCGCCGGTCAACCTGTGGCAGGCCGGGTTCGACGCATCGTGGGAGCTGGACCTGTTCGGCCGGGTGCGCCGCTCGGTCGAAGCGGCCGGCGCGCAGACGAGCGCGGCGATCGCGAGCCGCGACGATGCGCTGCTGTCGCTGGAGGCCGAAGTCGCGCAAACCTATCTGCAACTGCGCGGCGCGCAAGCGCAGCGCGCGCTGGCCGACGATCTGCAACGCGCACAGCGGGAACTGCTCGACCTGACGCGCGAGCAGGCCGCGCACGGTCTCGCGAGCGATCTCGACGTGCGCAGCGCCGACGCGCGGCTTGCGCAGATTCGCGCGCAACTGCCGCAGTTCGACCAGCAGATCGTGCTGCTGCGCAACGGGCTCGCGTATCTGGTCGGCGGCGCGCCGGGCGCGCTCGACGACTGGCTCGACGCGCCGCGCGCGTTGCCGGACGTGCCGCCGAGCGTGCCGGTCGGGCTGCCGTCGACGCTCGCGCGCCGGCGGCCCGACATCCGACGCGCGGAGGCCGAACTGCATGCGGCCACCGCCGACGTCGGCGTCGCGGTCGCGCAGTTCTATCCGGACATCTCGTTGACCGGGCAAGTCGGGCTGCGTGCGTCGCACGTGCGCGAACTCGCGCACTGGTCGCACCTGTTCTATTCGTTCGGGCCGGCCATCTCGCTGCCGATCTTCTCCGGCGGGCAGCTCGTGTCGAACCTGCGGCTGTCGCAGGCGCGCCAGACGGAAGCGGCGCTCGCCTACCGACAGGCCGTGCTCGTCGCGCTGCGCGACGTCGACAATGCGCTGGCCGTGTACCGCACCGACCAGGCGCGCGCGGCCGCGCTCGACGATGCGGTGAAGGCCGAACAGGGCGCGCTGGATCTCGCGCGCGATCGCTACAGGAAAGGGCTGTCGCCGTTCCTCGACGTGCTGGACGCCGAGCGGCAATGGTCGGAAGGTCGGCAGCAGGCCGAGCAGGGCGCGTTGCAGAAGACGACCGATCTCGTCGCGCTGTACAAGGCGCTCGGCGGCGGATGGCAGGCCGGCTCGGGCACGAACTCGGATGCGGGGGCAGAGGCGGCACGCACCAGATAGCCGCAAGCGCGTGCCGGGCTTCGCGAGCCGCGCTCGCGCAACGTCGTTCGCCGGCCCGCGCGCGGCTTCAATCCCATGCGTGCTTGCTGAACTGATAGCCCTTCGAGCGGATGGTCTTGATCC
This sequence comes from Burkholderia sp. KCJ3K979, assembly GCF_016759955.1. NCBI lineage: Bacteria > Pseudomonadati > Pseudomonadota > Betaproteobacteria > Burkholderiales > Burkholderiaceae > Burkholderia > Burkholderia sp. KCJ3K979. The sequence continues at coordinate 6,797 of NZ_JACFYV010000164.1, read as the reverse complement.
GTTTCGGTTCGTTCGCATCGTCGCGCAGCTTGCGGCGCAGCTTCGAGATGCGGCCGTCGATCGAGCGATCGAGGCCGTCGAACGCGATGCCGCGCAGCAGCAGCGTCAGGTCTTCCCGGCTGACCACCTCGCCCGCGCGGCATACGAGCGCCCACAGCAGGTCGAATTCGGTCGACGTCAGGCGCGGCATGCTGCCGTCGGGAAGATGTACGCGACGGTCGGCCCGGTCGATCGAGAACTTGCCGAACACGTATCGCTGCGGCGAATCCGGCACGGGCTCGCCGGCCGGCACGCGCGTACGCCGCAACTGCGCCTTGATCCGCGCGAGCAGCAGGCGCGGCTCGACCGGCTTGCGGAGAAAGTCGTCCGCGCCGAGTTCCAGGCCGAGCAATTCGTCGAACGGCTCGTCGCGGCCCGTCACCATGATGACGATGCCGTCGTAATGCATGCGCGCCTCGCGGCAGATCTCGAAGCCGTCCTTGCCCGGCAGGTTGACGTCGAGCAGCACGAGATCGGGGCGGCTCGCGACGATCGCCGGCACCGCGCCGGCGCCGTCGAACAACGTCTCCACCCGGTAATGATGCTTGCGCAGATAGTCGGCGATCAGCGCGGACAGCGGGACGTCGTCTTCGACGAGCAGGATTCGAATGGGCATCGGTAAACGAAGGGGCAAAACGGGAAGGTGGCGAGCGGTCAGGCCCAGTCCGAACGCGTCGTAGCCGAAGCGAGGTGGATGATACTGCGCAACATTCCGACGAAATGTGACGAAATCTGGATCGTTCGGTGAACTTAGCTGTGGGCCAATCGCTGCCGCCGGTGGAAAGCGCGGGGTGGGGAGCGTCAGGCCGCTTGTGAGGTTGAAACAGGTCGATGCGAGGTCCGGCGCGGCGCGCGCGATGATGCGCGAGCGGGCAACCTTCAGACGAAAACGTTTGCGCCGATCCGGCGTCGGCGAACCTCGCTTGCACCGGCCGAACCCAGGCCAGGCAAGGTTAGTCGACATATCATTACAAAATATTACCGACGTTGGCGTCTCTCGGTCCCTACAATTCCCGAACGTGACTTACGCGCATCGCATACTGCGATGGCATCTGCTCTCCGGTTACATCGACCGCCGGTTTCGACGACACGTCGAGTCAGGCTGCTCGCGTGCGGAACCGGGATGCGCGCGGGTCGGATCGATGCCGCACCGGCTCGCGACGGGCCGGCAAGCAAACAAGACGAATGATTCACGGGATTCACGGGGAAGCGAAATGACGCCGTTGCAAGTCGTCCTGAGTCTCGATGCACTCACGCATGCGATCGAAGCCGCGGTGGCGCGCGCCGACTGGAACGAGGCCGTCCGCGCTGCCGAGATGCGTTCGGCGTTCATCGTTGCGCTTGCACCCGATCAACCGGACGAGGTCATGTCGGCGCTGATGAAAGTGCAGGAGATCGATGTCCGGATCTCCACCGTCGCGCGCGAAACGCTGGAGGCGCTCCTCGCGGAGGGCTGGGCGGCGTTGCACGCAACCCGCGCGGCAACGAACGCGCTGAGGGTGCAGCAGCGGTCGCTCGAGACCGGCGCCGCGGCAACGCGACATTGAGATTCGTTTCCTTCGGTGGCGGCATGAGATTCAGAAAACGCACGAGTCAGGTCGATGCAACACGATGGTTCGCCGAGGGCGACCATGAACGGGTAGAGCGTCGTGAGGGCAAGTGGGCGGTCGCGACGCCGGAAGGCTGGCGATCGGTGAAGCCGGGCGACTGGATCGTGCGCGATGAATGCGGCAACTGCTGGCCGATGGAAGACGGCCTCTTCATGCATTGCTACGAACCGGCAGCCGACTGACCCGGCTGCCGGTTCGCCGCGCTTACCGGCTCTTGCGCGAGAACATCAGCGAATCGGCGTCGTTGAAGCGGATGCGCCGCGGCTCGCCGTAACCGGCTTTCTCCGCGACCCGGATCGAGGCGACGTTGGTCGGCGCGATCAGGCACACGCTGCGCTCGAACCGCTGCTGTGCGTCGAGCCATGCGAGCGCGGCCGCGAGCGCCTCGGTCGCGTAGCCATTGCCTTGCGCCCACGTCGCCAGCGCCCAGCCGGCTTCCGGTACGCCGCGAATCGGCGGCTCGATGTTCCGATGAAAATCCGCGAAGCCGAGATCGCCGACATAACGGCCCGACGCCTTTTCGCGAATCGCCCAGTAGCCATAGCCGAGCAGCGGCCACAGCCCGCGATACGCGAGCATGCGCATCCACGAGTCGCGCGGTGTGGAGGGCGTGCCGTTGAAGATGTGCGCGACGACGCCGGGCTCCGCCCACATCGCGGCGAGTGCGTCGAAGTCGCCGAGCGGATGGCCTTCGAGAATCAGGCGCGGCGTGTCGAGAACGGGCGGGGACGAGACGGGTGGCACGGCGCTGAATGTCATCGGGCGTTCCATGAGGGAAAGCGGCACGGCTGCCGCGCTTGGGCTCCGTACGATACCGCGTAAACGGCGAGCGGGGCGCAATGCCCCGCCCGCATCGGGGCATGACGTGCGATCGTGCCCGTCCCGTAGGGTCTTTACTTGCGGCTTTTCAGGAAGGAACGCCCTTCGGCCGTGATCGACGCGCCGGAGCGGCCGTGCGGGGGATGGCTGACGAACCCGGCGCTGACGAGCTCCCGCGCGATCGACCAGCCGAGCGCCGGCGCATCGCGGCCGTAGCGAACATCGGCGAGGCGTTCGAGCGCCCAGATCGCGGAGGCCGACAGGTTGGGGGTGTTGGACGTGAGATTGTCGTTCATCGCTTCCTCGGGAAATGGCGTTTCGGGATGGACGGCGCGTGGCCGCGGGATCGGCGGCGCAAGCGTCAGCCTGCTTGCAGCAACGGCAACAGCGCCTGGAGCGCCGCTTCCTCGTCGGGGCCGGTGGCGAGCACCTGGGCCGACGTGCCGCCGTGAACCTGCAGCGACGCGATCGCGCCGCTGTCTTTTGCGTTGCTGCCGTGCCCGTTCGCGATCAGCTGGATATCGCTGTCGAAACGGCGTGCTGCGTCGACGGTCGCGTCGCGCGCGGCGCGGCCCCGATTACGGTTCCATGCGGGGCCGATTTGAACGTACACAACGGTTGCCACGATGCTGGAAAGCCTCCGGACAGGTGGGCGGAGCGGCGTGCGACCTGCACGGTTGCGCGCGTGTTGCGGACTTCGGGCGGCCGGCATGTCACGATTTCCCGCAGGGTCGCGGGGCGCCGGCCGGGCGGAGTGCGCGCGCCATTCGGCGCGAACATGCCGACATCCGCTGCGAAGGCGCATTCAAGTGCGCGGATTGTCGGGAAGTGGATGATTATAATGCATCGGCCAGATCATGTGAATTGCATTATAATGATGTGTGCGCCGCTGGCGGCCCGTGGCACTGCCGGCGGCCGCGTGGCGGCGCATCCGGGCATGCGACCTGCTCGCCCGGCATCGTCGATCGACCCGAACCTCTCCCCGAATGGAAGCTGCAATGAATGCCCCCGCCTGCCCGCAATGCGCGATGGAAAACACTTACCCGGATGGCGCGCTGACCGTGTGCGCGGACTGCGGCCATGAATGGTCGGCCGACGCCGGCGCCGAGGCCGGCGACGAACCGGCGGGCGACGTCGTCAAGGACGCCAACGGTAACGTGCTGTCGGACGGCGATTCGGTCGTGCTGATCAAGGACCTGCGCGTGAAGGGTTCGTCGATCACGCTGAAGATGGGCACCAAGGTCAAGAGCATCCGGCTCGTCGGCGGCGATCATGAAGTCGACTGCAAGACCGACATGGGCGGCTTCATGCTGAAGGCGTGCTATCTGAAGAAGGTCTGAGCACACGGTTCAGGCAGCCGCTGCATCCGCGTTTTCATCCGCCGCATTTCCAGCCGATTACCCGCACATGGCCGAGGATCGAACTTCCTACGACGCGTTCGTCAGGTTCCTGGCGACGCCGCTGAACGACGGCCGGCCGTTCGTGCTGGAGACGCAGCACGCGGTCTCGCTGCACTTCGATCATTTCGGCACCCAGAGCTTCATGTCGCTGCGCGATCCGGTGCGGCTCGCGCTCGGCTATACGCGCGTGATGATGGGTTTCCTGCTGTTGCAGGCCGAGCCGGCGCACATCTGCATGCTCGGGCTCGGCGGCGGGTCGCTCGCGAAGTACTGCTACCGCCACCTGCCCGGCACGACGCTCGATGCGGTCGAGATCAATCCGGACGTGATCGCGCTGCGCGACGTGTTCAGGATTCCTGCCGATGATGCGCGCTTTCGCGTGGTATGCGCGGACGGCGCGGATCATCTCGAGCGGGCGGACGTCCGGACGGACGTGATCCTGCACGACGCGTTCGTCGCCGACGGGAGGCGCGGGCGCTGTACGGGCGGCATATTCCTCGATATGTGCCGCGCGCGCCTGAGCGAATCCGGCGTGCTCGCGATCAACTTCATGGACGACGATCCGGCCTTGCCGGAGCACCTCGAGCAACTGCGATCGGTATTCGGTTCGTCGTATGCGCTGGTGCCGTGTGGCGACGACAACAACTTCGTTGCATTCGCGTGGAAGGGCGGCAGCCGGCTGCCGTCGTTGCGTACCCTGCTGGAGCGGGCGCTCGCCTGCCCGCAGGCCGGCGAACTGAAGCTCGCTGCCACCGCGCGGCGCATGAAGCACGGCGAGGGCATCGATCCGCGGCGGCTGGTGTGGCGTGCGCAATCGCACGAACGTTGGGAGATCGGCGCGTAACGGTGCCGGGGGTACCCGGCCGGCGCCACGCGGCCTTGACGGCCGCGCTTACTTCACGCGCTTGCCGATCGCGCTGCGGGTCTTGTACGTGACGCCGTGCCGGTCGAGATATTCGCGGATCAACTGCCGGACGACTTGCGACGGCGTAAGATCCTGCTCCGCGCAGAGCATCTCGAAGGCTTCCTTCTTCGCGGGATCGATCAGGACGGTCAGGCGGGCGGTTTTCGTTTCCATGACGGGGCGAGGGTGGTCGGTATGTTAATCAAATTATAATCGATCCGCTTTCGGCGTTACCGCGCACGCACCGCGCGCGCCGCCCGTGGCGCACGATCAGCGTTGGCTGCGCAGCAGCGCGAGCAGGTCGTCGATCACCGGCACGATGGCGAGCGTGACGAGCACCGCGGCGAGCGGCACCGTCGACACGTAGCCCACATGCTTGAAGCCGATGGCGCCGGCCAGGCCGCCGACGAAGAACGACGCGAGCATCGTCGCGTGTATCCGCAGTTTCGAACGGTTGGCGATCACCGCGTGCGCGTCGACGTCGATGGCCGAGCGGTTCCAGTAGAACAGCTTCCCGAGCTCGATGCCGAGGTCGGTCACGATGCCCGTGACGTGCGTCGTGCGGATTTCCGCGCCGGACAGCTTCGTGATCGTCGCGTTCTGCAGCCCCATGATGAAGCACAGCAGCGTCACGGTCACCGGCACGAAGAACGTTTCCCACAGCGCGAGGTGGCTGCCGAGCAGCCCGAACAGCAACAGCAGCCCGGCTTCGACCAGCAGCGGCAGCATGAACTGGCTGTGCAGGCCCCGGCGGCGCCCCCAGTTGACGAGGATCGCCGAGCAACTGGCGCCGATCAGGAACGACCCCAGCGAGCTGATGCCGGCGAGCGCGAGCCGCACGTCGCCGAGCGCCGTCTGGTCGGCGATCGCCGACACGATGCCGCTCATGTGCGACGTGTATTGCTTGACCGCGAGAAAGCCGCCGGCATTGGCCGCGCCGGCGACGAACGCGAGCGAAAACCCGAGCTGGCGATTGGCGGTCGCGCTGCGGTGTTTTCCCGTCAGGTTTCGAAAGTACTGCGCTGGCATAAGGGCTTCGCTCGATCGTCGCGGATTCGCGGGCACAGGCGGAAAAACGATGCCGGGCGGCGTGACGGGCACGCCGCTTGCACCGGATACCGGGCTGTCGAATCATGTGATGAACATGATAATGTCATTATCATACCTTGTTGGCCGAATGGTGCTTTCAGTACAATGGTGCAATGCGCCACTGGCCGGCGTTTCGCCGCTGCGCGGCGCGCGCCTGCGATTTCCTTCTGCCCACCGCTTCATGACCCCGATCAAGTTCATCCTTCGCTACACGGCGATCCCGTTCACGGCCATCGTCGCCGTGGTGATCTGGACTGTCATACCATCGTCGAAAGAGATCGATGCGAGACAATACGCGGCGCTGTCGCGCGCGTACGCGAGTTTCCCGCTGCCGTTTAGGCGCGAGATCTCGGACACGATGGCGCACGGCACGATCAACGACCGGCGCTACCAGGCGCTGGTGCGCGATTCGCTGGGCAACGGCGTCGCGCTGGACTGGCCGGCGTCGGGCGTCGGCGGCGTCGCCGACGAGCGGCAAAAACTGGCCGAACTGATTCAGGCCGATTCGGATCTTCAAAGGCAACGGCAATGAAAACCCTGCTGGTTTCTGTGGCATTCGCGATGATCATCGCGAGCCTGATCTTCGCGCTGTACTTCATGAATCACGATCGCGGCAAGTCCAAGCGGATGGCGTGGTCGCTCGCCGCGCGCGTCGGCTTGTCGGTCACGCTGTTCCTGTCGCTGCTGATCGCGTACAAGCTCGGCTGGATCGAGCCGACCGGGTTGCCGATCGGGCGCTGACGCGTGGTTGCCGCGCGGTTCGATTCCGCGCAGGACCGTCCCGCGTGATCGCGCCGAAGTGGACTAGATGTGAAGCGTCAAGAGGTTGTTTCTCGACGCGGGAAGTCTGGCCATCGGCGCAACGCCGCCGATGGCGCTATGGGCACGATGCCAGTTGTAGTGGTGCTGCCAACTCGCCAAGGCTTCGATGCGATG
>NZ_JACFYV010000163.1:0-15969 GCF_016759955.1 Burkholderia sp. KCJ3K979 | reverse complement strand
GCGTCCAGTTCGGGCCGAGCAGCGTGCTGCGCGGCCACAACCCGGCCGCGGTCAGCGCGAGATGCGATGCGACCACGCCGCCGACGGCCCACGGCCACGTGGCCGGTTGCGCGATCACCGCGGCGGCCGCGCCCGCGTGCAGCGCGGCGGCGCCGGCGATCAGCGGCGTCGGCTTCCAGCGGCGCGCGTCGCCGGCATCGCGTGGTGGAACGCAAGGCGGCACGTTCATGCGCGGCCTCCTCGTTCACGATTGCCGCCCGCCGCCGCCGCCGCCGCCGCCGCCGCCGCCGCCGTCTCTGCGGCGCGCGGCGCGAGAATCGCCGCGAACGCGAGCGCGAGCATCGCGCCGGGGCCCACGGTCAGCCCGAAGGTTTCGAGCAGCGGCACGCGCGACAGCGCGAGCAGCCCGAAGCCGGCGACCGTCGCGAGGTTCGCGATCAGCAGCGACACGAGCGTATGCGGCGTGACGGGCTGCGCGTCGTCGCGCCGGCAGAAGAACAACGCATAGTTCGAGCCGACCGCGACGATCAGCAGCATCCCGATGAGGTGCAGGATCGTCAGTTGCACGCCGGCGAGCGCGAAACCGGCCGTCACGACCAGCACGGCGGCGACGAGCGGCGCAAGGGCGCGCGCGGCGCGGCGCAGCGAGCGCAGCGCGATCAGCAGCAGCACGGCGATCGCGGCGAATCCTGCGAGCGACAGCCGGATGTCCTCATGCACGTAGCTCACGTACAACCGATCGGCTTCGGCCTTCATGTCGACGAACAGCGCATCGGGCACGCCCGCGCGTGCGACGGCGGCGCGAATCGGCGTGGCGTCGAGGCTCGACGCCGGCTGCCCGGCGCGCGCGGCGTCCGGCGCACGCAGCGGCAGCATCGCGCTCCAGCGGCCGTCGCGTTCGGTCAGCAGCGCATCGACGGCGAGCGCCATCGACGTGCCGCGCAGGTCCGCACGCGTCAGCAGCGGCACGTGGCGCGCGGCGTCGACGTCGGCGAGGAACGGTGCGAACAGATCGGGCTTCACCGTGATCGGCTGATGCGCGACGGCATCGCGCATCCGTTCGGCGAGTGCGTCCGCAGCCGGCAGGCTCGCCTGACGCGCGCGCTGCGCGGCGTCGCTCGGCAGATAGCGGGCGGGGTTCTCGAAACCGCCGAGCGCACCCCGGTCGACGAGCGGCTGCAATTGCGCGGCGACTTTTTCCGCGCCTTCGAGTGCGGCCTGTTCGGTTGGTGCGGCAATGACGACGAGGTAGCGCACGTCGGGCGCACCGACATCGGCGCGCAGCCGTGCGTCGAGCGCCTGCGCCTGTGCCGGCACGGGGCTGAGCGCGGCGAGCTCACGGCTCCACAGGGCGTCGCGATGCAGCGCGAGCGTCGCGCAGGCGGCGACCACGAGCACCGCGAGCGGCCAGCGCAGCCGCGGCGCGGCGTCGGCCGCGCGCGCGAGCACGGCGCCGACGCGGGATACGTCGCGGATCGCGACATGCTCGCCACGCAGATGCGGCAGCACGAAGCGCGTGACGAGCGCGGCGGCCGTCAGCCCGACGATCGAATAGAGCCCGAGCTGCACGAGGCCGGGGAACCCGGAGAACAGCATCGATGCGAATCCGCACACCGACGTCAGCACGCCGAGCCGGATCGTCGGCCAGTACGCGGCGACCCACGCGCGCGTCGCGTCGGCCGGGCGTGGGTCGCCGCGCGTACCGGCCTGCGCCGATTGCACGAACAGGTAGATCGAATAGTCGACGGCTTCGCCGATCAGCGTGGTGCCGAACCCGAGCGTCAGCCCGTGAACCGTGCCGAACGCGACGCTGACCGCCGCGATCCCGGCCGCGATACCCGTCAGCACCGGCAGCAGGCCGAGCGCGAGCGTGCGCGGCGAACGGTACAGCGTGAGCAGCAGCGCGACGATCAGCACGACGCTCGCCGTCGACAGCCGTTCGACGTCGTGCCGGATCGTGTCGCGCGTGTCGACCGAGAACACGCCGGGGCCCGTCATCGCGAGCGAGGTGCCGGCCGCGTTCGGCACGGCTTGCGTCGCGGCCGCGAACGCGCGGCGCACGGCGTCGATCGCGCGGGCCTGCGCGTCGGTATCGGAGCCGGCGGCGGCCGTCTGCATGACCAGCACCGCGCGCGTGCCGTCGCGCGACGCCCACACGCCGTCGCGGCTCGCCGGTTCGGCCGCGCGGTCGAGCTCGTCGACGAGCGCGGCGACTTCGCCGGTCGGGTCGCGCGGCAGCATTGCCTTCGCGACGAGGCCGGCTGACGAACTCAGCAGGTCGAGACTGTCGCCGAGCGCCTGGTGCAGGCCGTCGGCGCTGAAGCGCTGCGGCGTGACGGCCGGGCTCAGCAGATAGCGGTGAGCGAAGATGAATTGCCGGTCGCGCGCGTCGTTCGCGGCTTCGCCGTTGTGCACGGCCGCGAACTGCGGATCGGCGCGTAGCGTGCCGGCGACGCGCCGCGACAGCGCGGCGCGCGTGCCCGCGTCGCCGCCGTCGATCGCGACGAGGATCAGGCGCGACACGATGCCGTCGCGCAACTGGTCGACGAGCACGCGCTGCCCGGCGCTCGGCGCGTTCGGCAGGAACGCGGACAGGTCGGCCGTGAAGTGCGCGCGTCCGATCGCGATGCCGCACGCGACCAGCGCGAGCAGCCACACGAGCACCGCGCGCTGCCGCCACGCGGGCACGCGGCGGGCGACGGGTGAGGATCGGGTGCGCTCGTCCATCAGTTCGCGTTCGCCGCCACGGGTTGCAGGCGCATCACCGAACGATCGCCGTCGGCCTGCCGGATCGCGACGCTGCGCAGCACGTCGCGCGTGCCGTCGAGCGTGATCGTGCTGACGACCTTCAGCATCCGCGAGTCGAGCGGCGTGAGCGTCAGCGTCCAGTCGTCGCCGCGTCCGGACAGGGCGACCTTGTACACCCGTTCAAGCGCGAAGCGGTTGCCGGCGAGCGTCGCGCGGATGCTGTCGATGAACGCGCCGAGCTCCGGATAGCGCGCGAGCGCGAGCGTGTACTTGCGGTTGTTGCGCTCGACGGTGAGCATGTCGCCGTCGACGACCAGATGTTCGGGCTTCGGGCTCAGCGTGTGCTTTTCCAGATGGTCGGGCGCGACGAACATCAGTTCGCCCGACGATTCGACTGGCTGCGTGGCAATCGACAGGGTCTTCGTCTCGGTGAAGGTCGCCCGGCCCGACTTGTGCTGCGCGAGCGTCGACATCAGCCGGTCGAGGGTCCAGGCCGAGCCGGTATCGGCCGCGTGCGCCGGCACGGCCAGCACGATCGCGGCGGCGGTGGTGGCGAGCACGCGGGCCGCGCGGTGGACGCGGGGCGACGGGAATGGGAGCAGGCGGCGAACGGCGGTCATGCGTCGGAATCCCTCGTGGCGGGCAGGTCGGCGCCGGCATGCGCCGTCTCGCGGCGCGCGGTTGCGGCCGCGGCATCGCCGCCTTGCCAGAAATCGAAATAGTTGAACCAGTTGTACGGCGCCGCGCGGCAGTACTTGTCGAGCAGCGCGACGTAGCGCGCGAGCGCCGCATCGACCGCCGCCGCGCGCGCGTCGCGCCGCACGTCGGAGAAATCGGCGAGCGTCTCGAAGTGCACGTCGTAGCGGTTGCCGTCGCGATAGAGGCCCGTCATGAAGATCACCGGGCGCTTCAGCATCGCGGCCATGTAAAGCGGGCCGAGCGGGAACGCGGCCGGCGCGCCGAGCAGCGGCACGCGCCGCAGCGACGCGGCGGCATCGTCGAGCAGCGTGCGGTCGGCGAGCATGCCGACCATGCAGTTCGCGTCGAGGCGCTCGCGCACCTTCAGCATCGAGTCGACCTGGCCGAGCGGAATCACCTCCGGCTGCGCGGCCGGGTTCACCGCGGCGAGCGTCGCGTTGATCTTGCGCGCGTTCTTCTCGTACATCGTGACGACCACGCGCAGGTCCGGATGCGTGCGGCCGATCGCGCGCACGACCTCGAAGCTGCCGAGGTGCGCGCCCATCAGGAATGCGCCGCGCCCGCCCGCGAGCGCGTCGTCGACGAGCGTTTCGCCGTGCAGCCGGATGTCGAACAGGTCGAAGCGCCCGTTCATCAGGTAGATGCGGTCGTGGATCGTCGCCGCGAACGTGAACACGTGCCGGTACACGTCGCGCCAGCGCGCGGGGCGACCGAGCACGCGGCGCAGGTAGTCGCGCGACGCCGCACACGCGATCGGCGAGAACAGCACGAAATACGTCGCGATCAGGTGCAGCACGATGCGCGCGCGCTGCCGGCCGAAGCGCAGCGAGATCCACGTCATGACGCGCAGCAAACTCGCGTTGCTGCGTTCCTGGCGTTCGGCCCATGCGGTGCGCTTCATGGCTGCGCGCCATCCTGCGCGGCGGGCGGTGGGGCGGACAGCACGCCGGTCGCGACCTCGCGCGACCCGGCGCGCACCGTGAAGCGGATCGCGCCGCTGGCTGCCGCGTCGTACGCGAGATCGAGCGGTTCGCCGGGCGCGACCGGGCTCAGGAATTTCGCGGACCCGAGCCGCCACGCATGCAGCGGACGGTTCAGCGCCGCGCCGATCGTGTGGATCGCGTGATCGAGCAGCACGACGCCGGGCACGACCGGATGGCCGGGGAAGTGGCCGGGCAGCGCGGGATGGTCGGCGGCAATCGTGAACGCGAGCGCGGGCGTGCCGGCCGGGTCGCGCTCGTTCGGCGTCGCGGGCGGCATGGCCGTCGTGGCCGTCGCCGCCGCGCTACGCGTATGTTGCGCAACGAGTGCGGCCAGCACGTCGCGCGGCAGCTTGCCCGTTTCGTTGCGCGGCAGCGCATCGACGAACACGAGCGGGCGCGGCATGAACGCGGGATCGATCCGCTCGCGCAGCGCGCGCTGCAGATCGGCGGCCGAGAGCGTCGGCGCGACGACCAGCGCGACGAGCCGCGTGACCGGCTCGAGGGCGGTGTCGCCGTGCGTCGGCGCGGCTTCGTCGGGCATGAAGAACACGCCGTCGACCACTTCGGCAATCGCGTTGAGCTGATGGTTCAGATAAGCGAGCGACGTGCGCTTGCCGGCGATGTTGACGAGGTCGGCCTTGCGGCCGTGCAGCAGGAACCGGCCGTCGCCGAGCAGTTCGAGCGCATCGCCCATCGGCACCGGCGTCTCGACGTGGCCGCCCGATACCCAGACCGTCGGCCCGCTGTCGTCGCCATCCGGTTCTGCGCGCGCGTCGAGCCGGATGTCCGGGAACAGTTCCCACGCCGCGCCTTGCGACGTCCGACGGGTCGCGATCTGGCCGGTCTCGGTGCTGCCGTAGATCTCGACGAGCGGCGCGTCGAGCGCGGCCTCGGCTTCGCACGCGAGCTTCTCCGACAGCGGCGCGGTGGCCGACAGCACGAGCGCCGCAGGCGGCAGCGCATGGCCGGCCGACAGCAGCGCACGCAAGTGGATCGGCGACGTGACGAGCACGCGCGGCTGCGGGATCGCGTCGAGCTCGTCGCGGATGTCGCTCGGGTAGAACGGCTGGCGGTTGCTGAACGCGAGGCCGCCGATCAGCGCGAGCAGCACCGTCGACTCGAAGCCGTACATGTGCTGCGCGGGCACCGTGCCGATCAGCGTGGCCGCGCGGCCGTCGAGCAGCCCGAGGCGGTCGGCCGCCGCGCGTACGCAGCCGACCAGGAAGCCCCAGGTCTTGCGGTGCGGCACCGGCGCGCCGGTCGAGCCGGACGTGAACACGTAGGCCATGATCCGCGCCGCGTCGATCCGCGGGACGGCGAACGGCGTATCGCTCGGCGCCTCGCCCGGCGCGGCATCGGGGTACGCGAAGCGCGGCAGGTCGATCGCGCAGTCGGGCGCATCGTGCAGGCAGAACGCATCGGGCGCGAACGACGCGAGCTGGCGCACCATTTCCGGCGTGTGCGTCGACGGCAGCAGGCTGACCTTGCCGGCGACGAGCGCCGCGCACAGGCTGACCGCGAAGCGATAGCGGTCGCGGCACACGTTGAACACGTGGCTGCCGGCGGGTAGCGCGGCGGTCACGCGCGCGACGTCGGCGACGAACGCGCGCACGGTGACGGGCGAGCCGTCGCGCCAGGCGATCGTCTGGTCGGGCGAGGCATGGAATACCAGCGGGTGAGTCGGCATAAATCGGTCAAGACGGGAACGAAGGCCCGCGCGGCCCTTGGGGCCGCGCCGGTCATGAATTCATCGCGCGGCCTGCGAGGCGTGGGTCGTCGCGCGATACGCGCGCACCGCATCGACCATCCGCGGCCGCGGCTCGTGCGGCAGCGCGACACGCCGGCACGCATGCTCGGCGGCGAACATCACGGCGACGAGCGGCAGCGACAGGTAGTTCGCGAAGGTCGACCACGTGACGATCGGCGCGGTCGCGAACAGCAGCGTCGACACGGCGGCGATCGCGACGAAGAACAGCGTCCACGCGAGCGTGATCCGCCGCGTGTAGCGCGCGACGGCCGGCGTGACCGTGCCGTGGATCATCGCCGCGAAGCGCGTGCACAGCGGCACGTCGCCGGCCACGAGCGTGCGGCCGAACAGCAGCGCCATCGCGACGTTGAAGCTTACGTGTTCCAGATACAGGCCCCATTCGAAGTGCCGCGCGAGCGGCGCGCGTGCCGCCCACAGCGCGGCGGCGGCCAGCAGCCACGCCGGCACGAGCCACGCGCGCCGCGGCGAGCGCAGCGCCGCGCCGAGCGCGAGCAGCAGCGGCGGCACGAGCGCCATCGCGAGGCCGAGGCCGTGCGCGTCGGGTGTCGCGCTCGCGTAGTGCGCGCCAACCTGGTAGGCGGCCACGGCGCCCCCTGCCGCGACGCCGCGCACGACGGGCAGCAGCCGGCTCATCGGCGGCCTCCGGGCGCGCGGCGCGCGCACCGGCCGGCGGCCGGGCTGCAGCGGCTGACGGGCGGGCGAACCGGAACGGAGCGCAAGGGCGGATACGGCATGACTGGAGACATCGGGCGGATCGTGGCCGGACACGATGGTCGGGCCGTCAAACATCATATGAATGGCGGCCGGGACGCGGTCCGGGCCGGTGGTCGGGCACGCACATTTTAGGGCGGCGGCAGTGCGGTTCGGGGACGTCGCGACCGGGTTTTGTAACCGATTGTATGGCGCCGGCCGAACGGTTTCGCGGGGTCGGTCCATTTCCATCCGAAGCGGCTCAAGCGTCTCGTGCCTTCGCGTCCGAAACGGGCTGTCGCGGCGGCTCGCCAGTCTTGTAACCATTCGCGGTATACGCCCCGATACCCTTCGTCTAGAATCCGCGTAACTTTTACAAACAATCCCCCAACGACGCAGGCGGGGAAGCCGGCAGAGGCCGGAGGGACGGAGATTTGCACGCGCCGGGCGTGCACGACGGTTGCCGTTTCCGGGCGCCTCCCGCTGCCATGGGCCGCCTGCACGCACGCATGATGAACGCACTGGAACAAGAGCTCGCCACGCTGATCATCGGCGAACTGAATCTCGAAGACGTCCCGCTCGACACAGTGACGGCCGACACCCCGCTGTATGGCGAAGGGTTCGGGCTCGACTCCATCGACATCCTGGAAATCGCGCTGCTGATTTCGAAGAAATACGGCTTCGAACTGCGCTCGGACAATCCGGACAACCAGACAATCTTTGCGACGCTCGGTGCGCTGGCTGCCTACGTCGCCGCGCATCGCACGAAGTGACGGCGGCGCTCGGCGGACGATGCGCGGCGGCAGCGATCGAGGGGAACACGCGATGAACGGAGCAAGGCGATGCGGGCGCTCGTGACGGGCGGCAGCGGCGCACTCGGGCAGGCGATTTGCACGGCGCTCGCGCAGGCCGGCCATGAAGTGTGGGTGCATGCGAACCGCCATCTCGAGCAGGCGCAGGCCGTCGCGCAACGGATCGTCGCGGCCGGCGGCGCCGCGCACGCGATCGCGTTCGACGTGACCGACGCCGATGCGACGCTCGCCGCGCTGAAGCCGTTCATCGACGAGACGCCGGTGCAGATCCTCGTCAACAACGCGGGCATTCACGACGACGCGCCGATGGCCGGCATGTCGCGCCAGCAATGGCACAGCGTGATCGACGTGACGCTCAACGGCTTTTTCAACGTCACGCAGCCGCTGCTGCTGCCGATGATCCGCACGCGGCGCGGGCGGATCGTCAACATCGCGTCGGTGGCCGGCGTGACCGGCAATCGCGGGCAGGCCAATTACGCGGCCGCGAAGGCGGGGCTGATCGGCGCGACGAAGTCGCTGTCGCTGGAGCTCGCGTCGCGCGGCATCACCGTGAACGCGGTGGCGCCCGGCATCATCGCGTCGCCGATGGCCGACCAGGCGTTTCCCGCGGAACGCATCAAGCAGCTCGTGCCCGCGCAGCGCGCGGGCCGGCCCGACGAAGTCGCGGCGATGGTCGCGTATCTGGTATCCGACGCCGCGGCCTATGTGACGGGGCAGGTGTTGTCCGTCAACGGCGGGCTCGCATGACGAAGCGCGCCGCATTCGCCTGACGTAACGCAACGCGGCGCAGGGCCGCGTGGTCGCGCGGCCTGCGCCGCATAGTGAGGAAATCGAAGTGTCCGTGCATCCAGTCGACGCCGAACGGCGCCCGTGTTCGATGTTGCCCGCCGCCGCGCCTGCGGCCGCGCCGTTCGCGCACGGCGGCGACCGCGCGTTGCGGCTCGTCCAGATGAGCGATGCGCGGCTCGTCGCGCTGCTGCACGATGCGCGCGGCCGAGGCGACGGACTCGATCGCGTGTTTCCCGGCGCGCTGGGTGCGGTGTGCATCGGCGCGGCGGGAACCCCGGACGCGTCGCGCGCGGCGGCCATGGCGCGGATGCTGACCGATGCCGCGCCCGGCCTGCCGGTCGCGCCGGTGCAGATGGCGCTGCTCGGCGCCGAAGTCGCACCGGGCGAGGCCGTCTGCGAACTGTGGCAGTGCGATGCGCACGACCTGCGCGGCGAACGGCGCGGTCCACTGCATTACCGCTACAGTGAAGCGGCGGGGCTCGTGTTCGGCAGCCTCGTCGTGCACGAGACGGACGCGGCTTACGACGCGTCGCGCGACGGCGGCACGCCGCTCGAACGCGCGACGTTCGATGCGTACCGCGCGCTGTTCGACCTGCTCGATACGCTCGGCATGCCGCATCCGCTGCGGATCTGGAACACCGTGCCGGCGATCAATGCGGTGCAGTTCGGCGTCGAGCGCTATCGTCAATTCAATATCGGCCGTCAGCGCGCATTCGACGCGTGCCGCCGCGCATTGACGGGCGGCGTGCCGGCCGCGTGCGCACTCGGCTCGGTCGAGGCGGTCGCGGGCGATGCGTCGCCGGCCGCGCCGCTCGCGATTCATTTCCTCGCGAGCCGCACGCCGGCCGACTCGATCGAGAATCCGCGCCAGGTCAGCGCGTATCACTATCCGGCGCAGTACGGCCCGCGTGCGCCGACGTTCGCGCGCGCCGCCGCGTGGGCCGACGGTGAAGCGACGCCGGTGCTGTTCGTCTCGGGCACCGCGAGCATCGTCGGGCACCGCACCGTGCATCGCGGCGACGTCGTCGCGCAGACGCGCGAGACGGTCGCGAACCTCGCGGCCGTGCTCGAGCAGGCCGCGCGGCAGGGGCACGGGCCGTTCTCGCTCGCGGACCTCGGCTACCGCGTCTACGTGCGCGACGCAGGCGACACCGCGGCGCTGGCCGCGATCGGCCGCGTGCTGCGCGAGGCCGCCGGTCCTCACGTGCGGCCGCTGTTCGTTCATGCGGACGTGTGTCGCGACGACCTGCTGGTCGAGATCGAGGCCAGCGCCGGTCATGCGATGGAGTGGCTGTCATGAAGCGCGAGAGCCTCACGATCCGGCAACCGGTCCGGCCCGCGGCCGGTGTCGACGAAGCGTGCCGGCGTTCGTCGGCGAGTCATACACTTTTGTCAGGATCTCCGTCTTCGTCATCGGCTGTTCCCATGTCCAAGCTGCACGCGTCGTCCACCCATCTCGTCCTGATTCCGAGCTACAACCCGGGCGCCAAGGTCGACACGACCGTGCGCAATGCCCGTGCGCAGTGGAACCCGGTGTGGGTCGTCGTCGACGGCAGCACCGACGGCAGCGCCGAACGGCTGCAGGCGATGGCCGAGCGCGATCCCGGCCTGCGCGTGATCGTGCTGCCGGAGAATCGCGGCAAGGGCGCCGCGGTGCTCGCGGGGCTCGACGCGGCGGCCGCGAGCGGCTTCACGCACGTACTGACGATGGATTCCGACGGCCAGCATCCGGCCGACCTGATTCCCGCCTTCATGGCGGCATCGCAGGCCGCGCCCGACGCGATGGTGCTCGGCGTGCCGAAGTTCGACGCGAGCGCGCCGCAGTTGCGCGTGCAGGGGCGCCGGTTGTCGAACGCGTGGGCCGACCTCGAGACGCTGTGGGCCGGGATCGGCGATTCGCTGTACGGTTTTCGCGTCTATCCGGTCGCGCCGCTGACGGCGATCATGCGGCGCCAGCCGTGGATGCGCGGCTTCGACTTCGATCCCGAAGCGGCCGTGCGGCTGTGCTGGGCCGGTGTGCGCCCGATCCGCATCGACGCGCCGGTGCGCTATTTCGGCCGGCACGAAGGCGGTGTGTCGCACTTTCACTACGGCCGCGACAACGCACTGCTCGCGTGGATGCACCTGCGCCTGTTCACCGGCTTCGCGATGCGGCTGCCGATGCTGGTCGCACGCCGCCTGACGCGTCGCCGCGACCAGACGGCCTGAGCGACGGCCCGCCCGCTTTCCTTCCCGGCCGGCGCGCCGGCCGCGGCGATTGCCCCGCTTTTCGTCGCCAATCCGGGGCCGGATCGCCACGTCATGTCAATCCACTGAGTAATGAACGTGTCATCCGATGTAAACATCTGGTAATTTTCTGCCGGATTATGCAAAATCGCCGCTCCCAAATACAACTATCGAGGGATTCCGGGATGCAACTCAAGAAAGCGGTGGCGGCGTGTGGCGTGGCGTTTCTGTTGAGCGCGTGCGGCGGGGTGCAGAGCCTTGACGCGAACAGCCTGACGTCGGCGGGGACCAACCTGTACAAGGCAGCGACGCTGTCGGACAGCGACATCGCCGCGCTGTCGAACGAATCGTGCAAGTCGAGCGACGCCGAATCGAAGATCGCGCCGGCCAACAGCGCCTACGCGAAGCGCCTGACGAAGGTGATGAAGGGCTTCGGCGACATGACGCTGAACGGCCAGAAGATCAACTACAAGGTCTACGTGACCAAGGACGTCAACGCGTGGGCGATGGGCAACGGCTGCGTGCGCGTGTACAGCGGCCTGATGGACATGATGAACGACGACGAGCTGCGCGGCGTGATCGGCCATGAAATGGGCCACGTCGCACTCGGCCACTCGAAGAAGGCAATGCAGACGGCATACGCGGTGAGCGCGGCGCGCAGCGCGGCCGGCGCGGCATCGCCGGGCGTGGCGGCGCTGTCGAGCTCGCAGCTCGGCGACATCACCGAGAAGTTCATCAACGCGCAGTTCTCGCAGTCGCAGGAAAGCGCGGCCGACGACTACTCGTTCGACCTGATGAAGCAGAAGGGCATGAGCCAGAAGGGCCTCGTCACCGGCTTCCAGAAGCTCGCGCAGATGGACGGCGGCCAGAGCTCGATGATGAGCTCGCACCCGTCGTCGGCGAGCCGCGCGCAGCACATCCAGGATCGCATCGCGAAGGGCAGCTGATCCCGCGGCCGATCGCCGGCCGTCAGCGCCGGCGATCGGCAAGCGACATGAAGCAACCCACGCTCGCTCGGGCGTGGGTTTTTTGTTTTTTCGGCATGCACGTCGCCCCTTACCAGCTCGAAACCGCGCACGCGAAGGACGACGCGGCCGTCGAAGCCGCGACCCACGCGAAGCTGCACGAGGCGATCGCGTTGGCGTCGGACAACACGATGTTCCTGCATCTACATACGAGCGTGATCGGCATGCTGCGCGAGCACATCTCCATCGACGTGACCGGATGACGATGGAGGACGAGCAGGCATCCGAGTTGCTGTCATTGCAGCACACGGGGCGTGTACGAGGCGATTTGCGCGCACCGGCCCGAAGAGGCGCGCACCGCGATGCAGACGCATATCGGCTGCGTGCGCAGCCATTTCGAACGGGAGCGGCGCACCGTGAGATTGGTTGGATCTGCGCTGGTGCCCGCAGGAGCGGCGACCGGTCGCGCATCACGCATCACGCATCACGAACCGCCGTGCATGACGCACGTGGCGGCGGTGCGGCGCGGCATGCGGGGGCCGCTCGATTGACCCGCTCGTCGGGCGCCCACTAGAATCGTCCGGAACCGCCTGTCAGCCGCGCGCCGCGGCCATGATGTGCCCATTGATCCGACTGTCGAGGAAGCTTCCGTGCTCACATCCTTGATCCGGCGCGCGCCGGCCGCGCTGTCGTGGCGCGCCGCATGCCGCCAGGCCCGCGCGCTGGTCGTCTGCGCGCTGCTGCCGCTCGCCGCATGCGCGACGCATCCGCCCGCCACCTCGCTCGATCGCCCCGTCTCCCATGCGTTGTCGGCGGAAACCGCCACGCCGCTGCGCGATGCGCTGGCCGCGCCGGAAGCCGCGCATCCCGGGCAGTCGGGCTTCCGGCTGCTGGCTGACGGCGCCACCGCATTGCAGATGCGCATCGCGCTTGCGCGTGCGGCGACGAAGACGCTCGACATGCAGTACTACATCGCGACCGAGGACACGACCGGCAAGCTGCTGCTGGGCGCGGCGCTGTACGCGGCCGATCGCGGCGTGCGCGTGCGGATGCTGGTCGACGACCTGAACTTCCACGATATCGACCGCGTGATGGCCGCGCTGAATACGCACCAGAACATCGAGATCCGCGTGTTCAACCCGTTCGGCGCGTCGCAGCGCGGCATGATGGAGCGCACGGCCAACTTCTTCACGCGGATCGACAGCTTCACGCGCCGGATGCACAACAAGGCGATGATCGCGGACAACCAGCTCGCGATCGTCGGCGGCCGCAATCTCGGCGACGAATACTTCAGTGCGAGCCCGACGCTGCAGTTCCGCGATCTCGACGTGCTGGCGGCCGGTCCCGTGACGAGCGACGTCTCGAAGAGCTTCGACGACTACTGGGCGAGCGCGAGCAGCTACCCGTTGCGCGTGCTGAATCATCAGACGTTTGATCCGAAGGATCTCGACGCGATGCGCGACGAGCTGCGCGATCACTGGCGCAAGAATGCCGATCCGTACAACGCGAAACCGCTGAACGCGACGCCGCTCGCCCGGCAGATCGCGCGCGACGAACTCGAACTCGTGTGGGCGCCGGCCGAATTCAAGGTCGATGCGCCGGACAAGGTCGCGCGGCCGACCGGCACGTACGTGAGCCCGCCGATGCAGCGCCTGGCCGAGCTGACGCGCGGCGCGCAGAAGGAATTCCTGGCGTTTTCGCCGTACTTCGTGCCGCATGACGCCGGCGTGAAGATCCTCGGCGACACGGTCGCGCGCGGCGTGCGCGTCGCGATCGTGACGAACTCGCTCGCGGCGACCGACGCGGTCGCGGTGCAGTCCGGCTATGCGCCGTATCGCGTGCCGCTGCTGCGGCGCGGCGTCGAGCTGTACGAATTCAAGTCGCAGCCCGACCAGCAGCCCGCGCGGCTGTTCGGTTCGCGCTCGCGTGCGAGCCTGCATGCGAAGGCGTACGTGATCGACCGGCAAATCCTCGTGATCGGCTCGCTGAACCTCGACCCGCGCTCCGCGCACCTGAACACCGAGCTTGCGCTCGTGATCCACAGCCCGGTGCTTGCGCAGCAGGCCGCGGCGATCTTCGCGCGCGTGACGCAGCCGGACGAAAGCTACCGCGTCACGCTCGCGAAGCGGACCGATGGCGGCCCGCCGGCGCTCGAATGGACGGGCACCGAAGGCGGCCAGACCACTACCTATCACGTCGACCCGCATGCGGGGTTGCTGCGCAACGTGATGACGGGCATCTTCACGCTGCTGCCGGTCGACGACCAGCTGTAAGGGCACGAACGGCTCCGGCAAAACCCGCGATACCGGTGCGCGGGGAAAGGTGATATGGTTGTGCGCGCAACTATAAGTGAATCGAGAAGAGGCGCTGCCGAGCCGCTCGCACAATGCGGGCCGGAACGGCGCCGACCGACGCGCCGCCACACGTGCGTGATACGCACCTCGCACCGCGCCCCGGCGCCTGCACACGATGGACGATGCGCGCCGCCATTCGCCCGGGGCCGCGCGCCCCCGCAACCGGAGTTTCCCATGCAACGTGTACCGAACCGGCCGTTCACGCGTCCCGCGCGCTTCTCCGAAGCTGAATGGCAGGCGCGGGTGCAGCTCGCGGCCGCCTACCGCATCTTCGATCATCTCGGCTGGACCGAACTGATCTACAACCATATCTCGCTGCGCGTGCCGGGCGAGGACGGACATTTCCTGATCAACCCGTTCGGGCTCCATTACCGCGAGGTGTGCGCGTCGAATCTCGTGAAGATCGACATCGACGGCAATGTGATCGGTCACTCCGACTGGCCGATCAATCCGGCCGGCTTCACGTTCCACGGCGCGATCCATGCGGCGCTGCCCGACGCGCACTGCGTGATGCACGTGCACACGACGCCGACGATGGCCGTGTGCTGTTCGCGCGACGGGCTGTCGTTCTCGAATTTCTATTCGGCGCAGCTGTACGGGAAGATCGCGTATCACGACTTCGAAGGCATCACCGTGCATCTCGAGGAAGGCCGGCGCATCGTCGAGAGCGCGGGCGGGCGGCCGGTGCTGCTGCTGCGCAACCACGGCCCCGTGACGATCGGCGCGACGCTCGCGCAGACGTTTTCGCTGATGTGGCTGCTCAACCGCGCGTGCGAGGTGCAGATCGCGACGCATGCGATCGGCGTGGCGCTGCCGATTGCGCCGCCCGTGCTCGAAGGGTGCGTGCGCGATTCGCTGAATTTCGACCCGAAGCATGGCGCGGGACAGGACGCGTTCGACGCGCTGCAGCGCATCGTCGACCGGATCGATCCGGGCTATCGCGCGTGATGCGGACGGCACGCCCGGTGAGGGCGCTCGACTAGAACCGGTAGCCGACGCCGGCCTGGATCACGTCGGTATCGCGGTCGTAGCGCGTGACCACGCGGTTCCACGTGATACGCGTGAGCCAGCGCTCGGAAATCCGGTAACTGGCCGAGATCGACACGATGCCGGAGAGGCGGCCGTCACCCGGGCCCGGCTGGCCGTCGCGGTTGCGCTGGTTGACGGTGAAGTATGCGCCGGCGCCGGCCGACAGCGTGACCTTGTCGTTCAGGAACGCGCGCGTGAGCCACAGCTGGGACGCGATGCCGTTGCGGCGGACCGCCTGCTTCGCGCCTTCGTACATCCACGTCGCGGTCCAGTCGATCGAACGCGTGAGGCCGCGCCGGTATTCGAGGCTGCCGCCGAGCGTCGACGGCGACGAGCGGCTGTTCAGAATCGTCTCGCCGAGCATCGCGGTGACTTCGTTGTGCGTGACCTTGCGGGTGCGCGGCAGCGCGGTGTCGCGCGGGCCCGGCGTGTCGGGCGCATCGAGCTGGTAGCCGACGCCGAACATCACCGACGTCGTGTCGGGCCCGCTGAACACGTGCGCGCGGTTGACCTGAAGCTGCGCGATCCAGCGGTGCGACGTGTAGTACGCGGCGCGCACGCTCATCAGCACGCCCCAGCCGTGCGTATTCGAATACCCGCGACCTTCGGCGGCCGGCACCGTGTCGAAGTAGCGATACGGGCCCGCGCCGGCCGACAGCACCAGGCGGCGGTTCTCGAGCGGCACGCGGCCCCAGAACTGCACCGCCTGGCCATCGCGGTGGTGATTCGGAATATGCCCTTCGTTGTACCACGTGAAGCCGAGCGCGGTATGCGGGCTCAAGCCTTCCTGGTAATCGAACGCCCACGAATACGTGCGTTGCCCGCCGCCCCACAGCGGGCCGGTGAACAGCGAGAACTCCTGCGCGTCGGCGGGCGCGCCGTAAAGGGCGGCGACGGAGCAGAGAC